>JAMOQG010000133.1 GCA_027064135.1 Peptostreptococcaceae bacterium
TATTATTCAGTTCGAATTGCTTCTAGTACACTTAATTTCATTGCTTTTACTGCTGGATAATATCCAGCTAATACACCAACAAAAGTTGAAAAAATTAACGCTGATAAATAAAGCCATACTGGAATATATGAAATTTCTTCTATTCCCATGCCCATACCACCACCCATGAAAGATGCTGCAACTTTATTGATAATTTGACTTATTAAAAAGCTTAATATCATACCTACAATTCCACCAAGACATCCAATCATGGCAGCTTCAAATAAGAAAAGTTTTTTTATGTCTTTAAGTTCCGCACCAATTACTTTCATAATTCCTATTTCTTTAGTTCTTTCGTAAATGGACATTACCATAGTATTTGTTATGCCAATGGCAGCAACAAACAATGATACTCCACCTATTCCACCTAAAATAGCTTGAATTCCAGCATATGTTTTTTTCATTCCATCAAGCATATCATTTAAAGACCATGCTCTAAATCCCATTTCATTAATTTTTTTAGAAACATCTGCTACTTTATCAATATCATTTACTTTTACTTTCACAGATTGATATTTATCTTCTTTTTCTTTTCTTCTACTTCTATTTTCACTTTTTCTTTCAATATCTTCATATATTTTTTCAAGTGAATTTATGTCCATATATGCGCTCCAGTCTTTTTCACCTTGATCCGGTTCTAAAATTCCTGAAGTTTTTATATTTATACCTCTTTGCCTTTGATCTGAATTCCCACTCATTTCAGGAATAAGTTTAAGACTCTCTTTCATTAAATTAACTTTATTATTTCCAAATCCGTTTCTTGATTTCGGATCATAAAATTGCTCAGAAATAAACGATCCAAAAACTATTTCATTCTTAGCGAATTTATTAGGTAAAGTACCTTCTCCTACTTTAAAATCAAAATCATCCATTACATCTAAATCAATACCTAAAAGTCTTATACTTGATTCAAGTCTTCCTGCTTTTATAGTTACATATTTATCTAAAATAGGCATTACTGCATCAACATCTTCTATTTTTTTAAATTTCTCTATTGCTTCATCATCAAGAAATTTCTTATCCGAAGTAGTATTGGATTGTTCTTCATATCTTTGATATTCTGGTGATACATCTATAACATTCAAACTTCCCATTGATTCCATATTTTTCATAAAATTTCTATTCATACCAATTCCTAATGACAACATTACCATTATAGATGATGCTCCAATTACAACACCAAGCACAGTTAAAAATGTTCTCATTTTACGCCTTTTTAAATTGCTAAGCCCCATTACCATTAAATCTCTATTAGTCATCTATATCATCGAATTCCATTAATTTTTTTAATTTTCTTTTTTTTCTATTTTTTAAAATAATTATTAAAGCAATTATTACTACTAAAATACCAATGATAATAAATGGCAATTTGCTTTTTTCCTCAATTTGTCCTTGATTAAATTCATCTGGAAAACCTTCAGGATTATTATTAAAATCACCTTCATTGAACTCTTGAGCTGCCATTGCATTTATTTCAAATTCCTTTTCAATTTCAGTAATATTTCCAACTGCATCTTCAAAAGAAAATATTATTTTTCCTTCTGAAAGTCCTTCTTTTGATGGGATAATAGTTGTGCTAAAATAATCGCTTCCTCCAGGTTGAAAATCTCCTTTGAAATAACTACCATTTTGAATATCAAAATCGCCTTCAGTTTTAATCATCATATTACTCATTGCCGAACGTCCCATATTATAAAATTCCACTTCTAAATTAGCTGCGGTTCCAATATAAAATTCAAAAGGCATTGTTATATCTGAGGTTTCAAGTCTTATTGGTTGTAAAACTGATATTGATAAATCATCTGTTTCACTTAGTAAATTTCCCTCGCTATCATAAGCATTTCCTTCTGAATCCTCATATTGCATTTTAATAGATAAATTATAAGTTTTTACATTTGCATCTGGTGTTGTTTTTAAAATAATTGTTTTTTCAACAGTTGTATTAGTTAAAATTTCATCTATAAAAAACGAACTTGAAGTATTAACAGGCATAAACACATTTTCTGATGATTGAATACTTACTTTAATATTCTTAACAGTTTGAACATCACTTGTATTTTTTATAAATAAAGTTAATGGAAATTCTTTTCCTGCTAAAACATTATCACCATCAAAAAAATAATTATCAACAATTAATTTAGGCCTACCTTTTTCACTTGCACCTTTTACAAATACACCGAAATAATTATCGAATGTATAATTGGCTACTTCATCAGATTTATCTAAATATCCATTTACTTTTATAAAAAAATCATAATTATCCGAAGCTGTTTTCTCATTTACTAAAATTTTAAAATCACATTTTTCTATATCATTCATTTTAAAATCATTTAATATTATTTTTTTTGGTGTTTTTGAGATCATTTGATTTGGATACACTAAACTAATTTCAATTTTTTCAAAATTTACTAAACCTTTATTTTCAACATTAAAACTTATATCAAGATCGTTTCCAGTATTTATTTCTGAGTTGTATTTTAATTCTTCAATACTTAAATTCATATCAGATTCATTTACTCCATTTAAATTTAAATATATTGGAGAATCAACATTATATGAATTACCTTCTTCATCAAAATATGAAATTTTTCCAGTTAATTCATAAATACCATTTTTTATACTTTTATCAGATGTAATTCCGAAATAAACTTTCTTTGTTTTGCCACCTGAAATATTTGAAACTTTCTTTGTTTGTGTATCTTTATATAATCTAATACCATCTTTATCAAAACCCTCTAAAGTTATATTTACGTCTGTTGCATTCATAGAACCAAAATTTTTCAAATCAATAATTATTGCTTCACTGCCATCTGTCACATTACCTCTTATTTCATAATCAAAAACTGAAACTTTAGGTTCAATATTTGAATTTATTATCTTTACCTTATAAGTTGCATTTATAGTATCTATTTTATCTCCAAATGAATTCCATCCTTGTATTGTTACAGGAATTATATACGTTTTATTTATAGCTAATTTTGAAATTTCCAAATCAAAAATAACATTTTCAATTTTATTTGAAGCTATTCTATCTATTTTATATGTTAAATTATTTTTTGATGTAAACGGACCATCCTTTAAATCAATAGTTACATCAATATTTTTAGCTGAATACTTACTTGTATTTTCAACAGGAATTGAAAGTTTTGCATTTTGTCCACCAATAAATGTACTTATTTTATAATCACTTTTAATTCCTAAAAGTGGCATATACTTTGTAGTATCAGTACTTGATGATGAAGAACTACTTGATGAATATTCTCTTGCCTGAGTAATATTTATTGTTTCAGAGCCAGTTTGATTACCATCATTTTGAAAAATATCAAAAGTAAAAGTATTATCTGATCCAACATATTTTAAATCGATAGGTATACTATTAATATCTAAAATAGTTATTTTTCTAATTCCATTAGTAGTTTCAAAATTTGTATTTGTTATAGTTAAATAATCTGCACTATTTGCACTAGTAACATTTTTTAAATCTAAAGTCAATGTAAATGTATCATTGTTATTTATTTCACTTTTTGAAACAGTAAAACTTTCTGTTATATAATCTGTAGTTGCAAATGAACTAAACCCCATTATTGTTAAAACTAAAATCATTGTTATAATTAATACTTTATTAAATTGTTTCATCTTCATACCTCCTGATATCACTTTCGCTATTCCGATTTTCTATTTTTTTCACTTCTCCGTCTAAAAGATATACTACTTTATCAGCGTATCTTGCGAGATCTCTATTATGTGTTACCATTATTAAAGTTAAATTCTTCTCAGTTGTAATTTCTAAAATTAATTTCATTATTTCTTCAGAAGTTTTAGAATCAAGATTTCCTGTTGGTTCATCAGCAAAAACTATTTCTGGCGTTCCAACAAAAGCTCTTGCTATACCCACTCTTTGTCTTTGTCCTCCAGATAATTGAGTAGGTTTATGAAGTACATGAGTTTTTAAACCAACTTTTGATAAAATCTTATATGCCCTTTTCTCTCTTTCTTTTTTTGGCACTTCACAAAACGTTAATGGCAAAGAAACATTTTCAAGTGCCGTTAATGCAGTTAAAAGATTATATGACTGAAATACAAATCCAACATTTTTCTGTCTGAATTTTGCAAGTTCTTTTTCATTCATTTTTGTAATATCTTGATTTTTTATAAAAATTTCACCCCTTGTAGGTTTTTCAAGACCTGCCATTAAATTAAGCATTGTTGATTTACCAGAACCTGAAGTTCCTAAAATACAACAAATTTCACCTTTTTTTATTTCTAAATTCACCCCTCTAAGCGCTTTCACAACCTGATCTCCAACTTTATAATATTTTTTTAAATCTTTTATTACTATTGACATTTATCCACCACCATTTCACATACACCACTATATTATACGATATCAAATTACAATATTCAATATTATTATAATTTTGTAACAAATCAATTACTTCATGTTTATTGTCACATAACAACAGACTCAATTTCACTTGAGTCTGTTTAGTAAATATATGATTTATTAAAATTTCTTAAGAAATTCCATGGTATTATTAAAAAAACTTGGAATAGTATAATAATGTGTTCTTTTACTTCCTTGATCAAAAGTAATATTCATTCTTTCTATATATACATCTCTATTTTCATCATATTTTTCCATATTATAACTATATTTATTTAAATAATTTTCAGTATTATTCACTAATGCAAATAACATGCTTAAATCTTTTTCTACTATATTTTTTTCTATATCTTCTTTTAAAGCATTTCTTAAATTCACTATATCCTTCTTTGTAAATTCAATTTCATTTCCATTAATCATTGTTTTCCCATTGGTGAAATTTTCTGAATAAATATCATCATAAATGAATTTTAAAACTTTTTCTTTAAATTCGTCTGTACTTACAAGGTTTTTAGCAGCATCATTTAATTTATCATTTGTAATTATTTCTCTTTCTTCTTTTGTATGATCAGGTTCATAATATCTATTTTCACCAAGTCGATAATATCTTTTAAATTCACTTCCATCTTTTAAGAAATATACAATATTTACATTAAGATATCTTTCATATGAATCATTTTCAAGTATAGCTTTATGAATATCTATTATTGCTTTTTTAGCTTCATCAGATTTATAAATTACTATATCATCATATTTTTCAAAGGAAATATCTATATCATAATATTTAACATATTCTTCCTTCTCTTCAATATAAATCCCATTATCATTAGAAATAACTACTCCTTCTATTTCATTAATATTTGGTATTTTATTTTCATATTGTTTAGTTACTACTCCGCCCACAAATACAAATCCTATAAACATTGTCATAAAAATAGCAAGCAATTTAAATGAATTTTTATTAAGTTTAAATGATTTTTCCAAAATTGCCATTGCAACATAATATGTCAATGAACCTAAAATTAAGAAAGAAAGTAATAATCCAACAACACTACTATTTCTTGTTACAGTTGAAAATAAAAATGGTACTAAAGTTGATGCCAATAACGCAATAAAGTTTTTATATCCATCAGATACAATAAACTCACCAATTTTTTCATTCTTTCTTTTCTTTAATAATTTAATAGTAATTAAATATATAATTGTTGGAATGAAAACAAATAATACACTATACAATAACCAATTTGAGTCTTCAACAAATTTTATAAAATAAAGATAATCAATTCGATAAACATTACTAATGAAATTTTCCATTAAAATATCAGTATTAAATCCAATTGCTACTTTCTCAACTATATTAAGTGCAAAATATATTACTCCTAATAATAATAATGGTAAGGTAAAGTTAAATATAGTATCAATACCTGAACTTATACTATTACCAGATAACACACCTGATAAAGCAGCTACAAAAATTCCAATAATAAGCCATGGAAATGCAACTGTAAATATTTCAACAGTATCAAAATTCATCATCATTGAAAGAATCCATAAAGGAAGTATATTTATTAATGCAAATACTATATTATTTACTAAAAATAAATTTATTTTATCTTTTTCACTATTTGGTTTTGATAAATAAAAACTATATTTTTTTATATCATGAAGATAACTTAAATCAATAATACAGTTTAAAAATACTATAATAAAAATTTCAACTATTCCAACTACAATATTAGCTTCATTAATATCACTACCTATTAGCATTGGAACTATTAAAACAGTGGTAATCAATATTGCCATTGACAATATAAACCAATTTCTTTTTTCTTTTAAACCATTTAACAATAAGTTTAAAAAATTTCTATGCTTTATATTCTTCTGTTCCATATCCTAAACCTCCTAATTCACTAATGAATATTTCTTCCAAGTTCATTGAAAGTTCATCAAACAATATTACATTATATCTGCTATTTAAATTTTTCTTAAATTCTTCTACACTACCTTTTAAAACAGCAAAATATACGCTTCCAATTCTTGTAAATTTAACCACATTATATTCGTCAGATTCAATTATTTTAAACTCTTCATCTATTGCAAATTGTACTTTAATAATATTTTCTTTTAAATGTTCCATCGATTCTTCTTTTACTATTCTTCCTTCATGTAAAATGCCTATTTTATCACATATATTAT
>JAMOQG010000134.1 GCA_027064135.1 Peptostreptococcaceae bacterium
TCCAATCTCTTCTACAAATCCTTCCCAATTGTCTTCAAATATCTTTTGAATTAATCGCATTTTCAGCCCTCATTTCGTTTTTATTTAGTATATCATTTTTTTGATTTCAATGCACTTTCCTAAGTAACAAAAAAATCACAGTAATAAAACTGTGATTTTTTGATAATTATTTCTATAATTATTTTTTAATTATTTTTTCAACTCTTGGAGCATTAACTCTTGCAATTATTGGTAAATTTGAACCAATTAATGGTTTAGCATATTCAACAAATGCTTTTGTTACATTGTTTCCAGCTTCATTAATAAATTCATTTGCCATTAATTTTGTTTTTGCAGCAATTTCTACAAGTTCAACTAATTCATAGTTAACAGCATAATCTCCAATTCTTTTAATTACTACTGAACCACTTTTGCCATCAATTAATGCAAATTGAACAGCTCTTTCAGCAACTTCTCTTGCTTCTTTTTGATCTACATCAGATACTACTCCAACAAATGATCTTTGAAGATATCCAAATGTATCTGTTCTAACTCTTTTAATATCTGTATTCTCTTTAATTAATTTAACTAATAAATCTCCTAAAGCTCCAGTTCCTGATAATTGAACATTACCATGATCGTCAACTTCAACATTTTCTTGTAATTTAGCAACCATTGCTTCTCCATCAGCATCTTGAATTCCTTCTGATACAGCAATAATACATCTTCCATATTTATTATATGTTTCTTTTACATCACTAATAAATTTTTCTGTATTAAATTCTCTCTCAGGTACATATACTAAATGTGGACCATCATCTGGATATTTTTTCATAAGTACGCTTGCTCCAGTTAAGAATCCAGCATGTCTTCCCATTACTACACCAATATATACTCCAGCTAACGCTCTATTGTCTAAATTCACTCCGGCAAATGCAGAAGCAACAAATCTAGCTGCAGATCCAAATCCTGGTGCATGATCATTAATTACTAAATCATTATCTATAGTTTTTGGAATATGAACTGCTTCCATATCATATCCTTGCTTATCAGCAAATTCTTTAACTATTCTTACAGTATCTGATGAATCGTTTCCACCAATATAAAATAAAAATCTAATATTATGTGCTTTTAGTACTTCTACTACTTTTTCACAATATGCAGCATCCGGTTTAAGTCTTGACGATAATAATCCTGAAGATGGAGTAGCAGCAACTTCATTTAAATTATTAATTGTTGCACTTGATAAATCAATAAAATCTTCATTTGCAATACCTTCAACACCTGCTAAAGCACCATATACTTTTGTTACGTTTGCATATTTTCTTGCTTCTAAAGCTGCTCCAACAAATGAATTGTTAATTACGTGAGTAGGGCCCCCACTTTGTGCTATTAATACTTTTCCTTTTAAACTCATTCTTTTCCTCCTAATTGTTATCCTTTAACTCCATGGGACTCCGGGTATGTTTTCTGCCATATATGTAAAATCTGTCCCGCTTCAAATAAATTTCATATTTATTATATCAGAAAAATCAAATTTGTTAATGTTTTTTTTGCTAAATTTCAAATTTATTTTTTCTTAGTTTATCTCCCCATTATTAAATAATTTATCTTTAGTTATTTCTTTTACACTATTTGTTCCTGTCATAACTAATGCACTTTTAAATTCATCTTCTAACTTTTCAATATATAGTCTCACGCCTTCTTTATCTCCACCGTAGACACTTGTTGCAAAAGGTCTAGCAATTAATACTGCATCTGCTCCAAGTGCAATGGCTTTAAATATATCAAGACCTGATCTAATTGCTCCATCGACAAATACATACATATCATCTCCTACTGCATCTACAATATCTTTTAATACTTCATAAGGGGCAGGTGTATGATCTAGAACTCTTCCACCATGATTTGATACTATTATACCATCAACTCCTGCTTCTTTAGCTTTTAAAGCTCCTTTAACTGTCATTATCCCTTTCAATATAAAAGGTAATTTTGTTGAATTTGCGATCTTTTTAATATCTTCAACACTCATTGGACTTACTGGTTTTCCCATTTCAGCTAAAAAGAAAAGTCCTGCAGCATCAATATCCATTGCTATTGCAAAGTTAGTAACTTTTTCAGCAATTTTTATTTTTCGAATTACTTCATCAACGCTCCATGGTTTAATAGTTGGTACTCCAAAACCACCTGAGTTTTTTATTGCTTCTAATGTTCCAGTAAATACATTTTCATCTACTCCATCACCTGTAAAAGGTAATATTCCGCCTTCTTTACAACCTTTAATAAGTGCTTGAGAATATGTTAGATCATTATATTTGTTACTATAATGAAGCTCAACACCTCCAATTGGTGCAGCAAATAATGGAAGTTTAAAAACATGTCCAAATATTTCATAACTTGTATCTATTTTAGATTTTTCATTTATAGTATCCATATTTACTTTTATTTTAGATAAATATTCAAAACTTCTTGTAAATCCACTTCCCGTTCCTTTTCCTCCAGGACCTGGTATCTCTCCTCTACAAGCTATACCATTACAATTTTTACATACTTTACAGTGATTTCCAATATTCTTTTTAGCATTAATTAATACATCATTATAATTCATTTTCCCCTCCGTCTACTCTAGCTTATTATTATTTTATTAAATGTACAGCATATAACGGTACTGATTTAATTCCATTAAAAAGTCCAAAATTTTTCCCTGATACTCTTATTGCATAAGCTGGATTATATTTTTCAATATATACTTTTAAAGATTTAGATTTTGTATTACATGCAGCTTTAACTTCTACAGGGATAATATGTCCATCAATATTTATTAAAAAATCTATTTCTGCATTATGTTTTGATTTCCAATAATATAAATTAATACCATTAGATATGAACATATTTGCAACAAAATTTTCTGTTAACATACCAGAAAAAAGTTTCATCTCGTCTGAACATATATCTTTTTTAGTAAATCCAGCTAACTGAGATAATAAACCAACATCGCTTAAATAGATCTTAAAAAAGTTTTCTTTTTTATAAACACTTAATGGTATTTCTGGAAAATCCACCAAACTACATTTGTTTGTTATAAAACTATAATTTAACCACTCTAATGCAGTTTCAAATTTTCTTTTATTTCCTTTTTCATCAACTAATTTATAATTAAATTTATTGTTATCTCTCCCTAGTTGCTTTGGAATAGATTTATATAATTTATTAACTTTCAAATGTTCACTTGCTGTAGTATATTTACTCATATCCGCTAAATAATCTTCAACAATACTCTTTTTTATAACATCATCATATGCGCTTAAACTCTTATCTTTTAATACAAATTCATTAACAGATGCAGGCATACCTCCAATATATAAATATTCTTTATAAAGCTCTAATGCTTTTTTATGAATTGCTTCGACCAACTTTTTGTTTTCATTGTATCCTCTTGCAATTTCATCTGCAAGCAAACGTTCACCAATTCCCCATAAATATTCTTCAAAATCTAATGGATGCATATAAATTCTATAAATTTTTCCTACTGGAAATGAATGTTTAAATCGATTTAGCGCTACACCCAACATACTCCCTGCACATACAATATTATAGCTTTCATTTGCTTCATTAAAATATTTAAGTGAACTAATCGCTTTTTCACTTACTTGCATTTCATCAAAAAAAATCACAGTTTCTTCTATATCGATATGAATTCCTTTTAATATTGAAATAGTATTCATAATACGCTTTGGATCTGAATATTTTTCAAATACTTCTCTTATACTATCATCACTTTCTAAATTAATATAAATATAATTTTTATAATTTTCTCTACAAAATTCATCAAGACTATATGTTTTTCCCACTTGTCTTGCTCCCAATACCATTAAAGGAACATTCCCATAAGTAGATTTCCACAATTTAAATTTTTCAATAATTTTACGTTTCATAATAATCACCCATATTAAGTATACTCCACAATCTGATTTTTAGCAACTTTTTCAACCGAATAACTTGCGTTTAAAGCACTTTTTTCAACCGAATAATTTGCGTTTAATGTTATCTATATAAAAAAGCAAAAAAAGTGAAGGTTTTCACCTTCATTCACCTATTTTATAATTCTAAGTTTTATTTCGTTTTCTTCTACTTTTTTCGTAAGTTGTTCAATTTTATTATTATTATCAGTTATTAACTCTCTATTATTAGCAATTGCATCAGATAATTTAAGATAATTTGAATCTACTTTATTATTTAATGTATCAAATTTATGATCCATTTTGTCGAATCTTTCATCCATTCCGTCAAATCTTTGATCTATTTTGTCGAATCTTTTATCCATTTTATCTAATCGTTCGTCCATTTTGTCGAATCGTTGGTCTACTTTTTCAAATCTTTGATCAATTCTTTCAAAATTAAAATCCATTTTACCATTCATAGCATCGAATCTAGCGTTCATTTCGGAATACATCTTTTCTATTAAATTAATTACTTTTTTATCCATAATTTCCTCCTTGTGTAAGAGTATTTTATCACAGGATTATATGTTCGTCAAATGAAACTATTGTTTGTTTTTGTGTTGAATTTACTTTAAAATAAAAATGAGACTATAGATTTATATAGTCTCTAAATATTTATAAACTCTCCATTGCTTCTTTCCAAGTATCTCTTAATTCTCCAGCAAGCCCAATTACTTCATCAATAATTTCATTGTCTTTTTCAATATTAGCTTCCATTGTTCTTCTAGTCATATATTCATATAGTAACTCTAAATTATTACTAATAAAGATATCCATATCTAATGTAGCTCTTAATTCATTAATTATAGCTTGTGCTCTTTGTAGACTATTATTTGTTTTTTCAAAATCATCAGCACTTAAAAACAATTTTCCTTGTTTTAAAAATCTAATTAATCCATCATATAACATTAAAGTTAATTGCTCTGGTCTAGCTGCTAGGATTTTTTGTTCTAAATATATATTTTTTTTAGTTTTAGGTTCACTTTTTACTTCATGCAATTTTGATTTTTTTGGTTCTTCTGCATTCACTACTACTTTAGGTTTTCTATAATTATATGGATTTAATAATGCCATATTCAACCACCTTTCTATTTTTTCCTATCAAATCGATATCCACTGATGTTATTATTCCCTTTATATTTTTTCATTTTTGAACTTTTATTTTTGATTTCACCTTTTTGATTTTTTATTCCATCTACTAATGATTTAGTTTTATTCATTAATATTTTTAAATTTTTAACGTTTTCATTGTCTATTTCATTAATATTTTTAAATATTTCTTCATTTGTATCATTTCTTTGCTTTTTTCCGTTTCCATATAATTTTATTAATTCATTTTTTCTACTTAATTCATCTTTTAAAGCATCAAGTTTCTCTTCTTTTATTAAAACTTTTATTAATTTATTAATTTTTAATATTTCTTTTAATATTTCATCCATAATTAACCCATCTGACTAGAAAGCCAATCTGATTGCGATTGCAATTCACTCATGGCAGATTCCATTTTAGCAAACATAGAATAATAATATTCTTCTTTATTATCTAGATATACGAGTATATCGTCAATTCTATCTTTATAATCGTTTATTGCATCTTGAATTAAATTATCAAAATCTGATACTTCATTTTCATATCCAGCTTTTTCAATTAATATTCCTTTATTACCATCAGCATCACGAGTATTCCTAATATTATCTTGTAATACATCATATAATCTATTAGCAATACCTTCTTCAGCTTTTCTAGTTGAACGATTTGAAGTATCATCATAATCTACATCACTTGTTTTAGTAAAAAGCTCTACTACTTTTCCATAGTTATTATTTATACTACTTTTCAAAGTATCTTCATTTATAGAAAGTTTACCATTATCTTTATAATTTGAACTTGTAGTAATACCAATATCTTTTAACGTAATGTCTAGTCCCTCTATTGGTTCATATATAAGTGTTCTTAATTGACTAGCAATGTTTTCAAGTTCATTTGAAGATCCTAATATTCCACTTTTAGCTTTCTCTTCCCATAATTTAACATCGTCATCACTCATTGCTTCTTTTTCATCATCATTAAGTGGTTTATAGTCATAATATTTCTTTTCATCTAATTTTGTATTTATAGTTTCAATTATTTCATTATATTTATCTACAAAACTTGTAATTTTTTCTACTAATCCATCTGTATCAGGTGAAAGACTAATTTCTATTGCTGTAGCACTTGTTGTCTTTAATGAATAATTTGCTCCATCTATAGTAAAATCATTATTAGATCTTGATGTTGCAACTCCATCAATTGAAAATTCAGCATCTGTAGCAGCTGTATAGCCACTTGCGCCAGTAACATCAATTTTTAAACTATTTACTATAAAGTTATCTGTATCTGTAAAAGTAATTTTATTAATTTCTCCTGTTTCATTTGATTTTAATTCAAACTTTCCTGATAGCGATGAATAACTAATAGTTACTCCTGCATCTGAATCATTTATTTTATCCATCATCTCATTAATTGTATCATCTGATGTAATTCCAAAATCACTTA
>JAMOQG010000135.1 GCA_027064135.1 Peptostreptococcaceae bacterium
TATATATGTGGGTGTTTTTATTCTTTTTTTAGTTTTTTTCATAAAATCACCTCTCCTTTATTAACTATAATAAACTCTTCTTATATGTTTTATTATATCATGGATGTGCTTAAAAAACCAGTTCAGAACTGGTTTTTGTAAAGGTTTTATTTTATAATATTTTAAAAAAAGAAACTTTTTTTCTGACTTAACTCATGACTGAAGTCAAAAGTGTGCAGTCAGATTTCATCAAATGATATAGTGCCATTTAATTCAGTCCTTTCTGAAAAACACTCACTCATAAGAGTGGTTATGCGTATCTACATACTTTCACTATATGTAGAATCCGACTTCATCTCGATAATGATATAAAAGCTTTTTACATCTGTAACACAGGAGCTATCCTATAAATCCAACTTAATTACAGATAACAGAGCAAGGGTCTGATGCGTCAATATAAGATGTTATAAGTTAAATATCATAGCAAAGATTTCTCAATACTAAATCTGGTAAAGCGACCACTAATTTACATTAGAAGCCTCGACCCTTTAGGGTCGTAGAAGCTTCACTTGTCATTTCACTTCCTGAAACCTCTAAAACTGCTTTACTTACAATATTTTCAGAGGCAATTAATTCAATACCTTCCTTTTATCTTTTAATTTCCGCGTTTACAATGTCATAAATTTCCTTGTCAGCTGCATATAAATTCGTAATATAATCCCCCAGAAAATATTAGTAATTATTACATTTCTTTTGTTGATTATATTACGAATGTTCTGAAAATTCAACGCAAAAAAAGCGCCTTCTAAAAACAAGACGCTCGTGTCAATATTAAAGTGGGAATTTTTTACATAATTCCTTAACTTTATTAGTTAAAATTTCTTTATCTGTTGTTCCTTCAATAGTCTCTGAAATTAATTCAGCTAAAATTACCATTTCTTGTTCTTTCATTCCTCTAGTTGTAACAGCTGGTGTTCCAATTCTTATACCACTTGTTACAAAAGGACTTTGTGGATCAGAAGGAATAGTATTTTTATTTACTGTTATTTCAACTTCTCCTAATAATTTTTCAGCTTCTTTTCCAGTAACATCTTTGTTTCTTAAGTCTAGAAGCATTAAGTGATTATCAGTTCCACCAGAAACAATATCAAAACCTCTATTTATAAGTTCTGTAGCTAATTTTTCTGCATTTTTTACAACCTGTTTTTGATATTCAATAAATTCAGGTTGTAACGCTTCTTTAAAGCATACTGCCTTAGCAGCAATAATATGCTCTAGAGGCCCACCTTGAATTCCAGGGAATATTGCTCTATCAACAGCTTTTGCATATTCTTTTTTACAAAGTATTGCACCACCACGAGGTCCTCTTAAAGTTTTATGAGTAGTAGTAGTTACAAAATCGGCATATGGTATTGGACTAGGATGAAGATTTGCTGCAACTAATCCTGCAATATGAGCCATATCAACCATTAAATATGCTCCAATTTTATCAGCAATTTCTCTAAATTTCTTGAAATCAATTATTCTTGAATATGCACTAGCACCAGCAACAATCATTTTAGGTTTAAATTCCAATGCTTTTTTTTCTAATTCATCATAATCGATTCTACCAGTTTTTTCATCTACACCATAACTATCAAATTCAAATAAAATTCCTGAAAAATTTATTGGATGTCCATGAGTTAAATGTCCACCATGGTCTAATTTCATTCCTAAAACTTTGTCGCCAGGCTTTAAAACTGATAAATAAACTCCCATATTTGCACTTGATCCAGAATGTGGTTGTACATTAGCATGTTCAGCACCATAAATTTCCTTAACTCTATCAATTGCAAGCTGTTCAGCTTTATCAACAAATTGACATCCACCATAATATCTTTTCGCTGGATATCCCTCAGCATATTTATTTGTAAGTATGCTACCAGCAGCAGCTAAAACACCTTTACTAACAATATTTTCAGAAGCAATTAATTCAATACCTTCGTCTTGTCTTTTTGCTTCTTCATTAATAATATCAAAAATTTCTTTATCAATCTTTTTTAAGCTTTCCATGTTCCCTCCTATTATTGATTATAATTAATTTCTTTCGCTAATTATAGAATAATTAGAAACTAAAAGCAACATTATTATTTTTTTTGATAATTAATTGATATCTAAATATTAAAGTATATACGCCTTTTCTTTCTTTAAGTCCGCCTCTAAGAATATCAACTTCTCTTTCTGCATCTATTATAATCTTGCTTCCAACTATTTCATTAAAATAATTTTCAATTTCTTCTACATATTCACCATTTACAATTGATTTAACTCCCCACGGAAGTTTTAAAGTAGCGTCGATGTTTCAGGTAGAGCACGCACTTTCTTCTCTAACTCTTAAATCTTCAACAATTACTTGTTTTAAATCCTCAATAACATTCCCGTTCTCTGGAAACATGATTACCTCCAATTAAATTTTATTAAACATATCTAAAGCATTATATGAACTTCTAACTAGTGGTGCAGATGCTACATCGACAAATCCTAATTCAAGTCCAATTTTCTTATATTCCTCAAATAAAGTTGGATGAATATATTCCTTTACAGGATAATGATCTTTACTTGGTTGTAAATATTGACCAATAGTTAAAAAATCACAATTAACTTCTCTTAAATCTTTCATCACTTTAATAACTTCATCTTTCTTTTCACCAAGTCCAACCATAATACCTGATTTAGTATATACACTAGGATCTAATTTTTTAACATTATCTAAGACTTCTAAAGATCTTTCATAAATAGCACTTGGCCTTACTTCTTTATATAACCTTTTTATTGTTTCAACATTATGGTTAATTATTTCAGGCTTTACATCAACTATACTTTTTAAAGCTTCCACATTACCTTGTAAATCAGGAATTAAAACTTCAATTGAAGTATTATCATTTTCATTTCTTATTTCATTAATTACTTCAACAAATTGGTATGCTCCACCATCATCTAAATCATCTCTTGTTACAGAAGTAACTACAACATGTTTTAAACCAAGTTTTTTAGTCGCTAAAGCAAGATTTTTAGGCTCATTTTTATCTACAGGTGTCATATTACCAAAAGTAACATCACAAAATCTGCAATTTCTTGAACAATTACTGCCTAAAATCATAAATGTAGCAGTTTTATTACTAAAACATTCGGCTCTATTAGGACAATTTGCCTCTTCACATACTGAATTCAAATTAAATTCTTTTAATGTTTTTTCAACATAATCTGAATTTTTATAATTTCCTAATTTAATTCTTAACCATTCTGGTTTTCTTAAAAATTCCATTATTTTTCCCACTTCAAAATTAAATCTCTAGCAGCTCTTACTTCATCAATTCTTTTAATATTAGTAGTACTAGGAGCATTTTTCAATATTTCAGGATTTTCTTTAGCTTCTTTTGAAATTGCTATCATAGCTTCAATAAATTCGTCTAAAGTTTCCTTGCTTTCTGTTTCAGTAGGCTCACTCATTAATGCTTCATGAACAATTAATGGGAAATATATTGTTGGTGGATGATATCCATAATCTAATAGTCTCTTTGCAATATCCAAAGTTGATACTTCATGGTTATCAATTAATCCATCTAAAACAAATTCATGTTTACAAACTCTATCAATTGGAAGTTTATAATAATCTTTTAATTTATTCATCATATAATTAGCATTAAGTACAGCCATTTCGCTTGCTTCTCTAAGTCCTTTAGCACCCATAGTTAAAATATAAGCATATGCTTTAAGCATAACTCCATAGTTACCATAGAAACCTTTTACTTTCCCCATAGATTCTGGTCTATCATAATCTAAAAAATATTTTTCATTATTTTTACTTACAACTGGAACAGGTAAGAATTTTTCAAGTTTCTTCTTAACTCCTACAGGACCACTACCAGGACCTCCACCACCATGAGGTGTAGAGAAAGTTTTATGAAGATTAAAATGCATAACATCAAAACCCATATCTCCAGGTCTTGTTTTACCCATAATAGCATTCATATTTGCTCCATCATAATATAAAAGTCCGCCCGCTTCATGAACTAATTCAGCAATTTCTTTAATATTTCTTTCAAATAAACCTAATGTATTTGGATTAGTTAACATAAATCCAGCAACTTCATCATCTAATACAGCTTTCAATGATTCGATATCAACTTCACCATTTTCATTTGATTTTATTTCAACTGCTTCAAAACCAGCCATATTAATAGTTGCTGGATTTGTACCATGAGCTGAATCAGGTGTAATTACTTTAGTTCTTTTTAAATCACCACGAGATCTATGATATGCTTTTATTAACATAATGCCAGTTAATTCACCATGTGCACCAGCTGCAGGCTGAAGTGTTACAGTATCCATTCCTGAAATTTCACTTAACATTCCTGACAAATCATACATAATTTCTAAAGAACCTTGAACAGTTTCTTCAGCTTGATATGGATGAACATTAGCAAGTTTAGGATTTGCAGCAACTTCTTCATTAATTTTAGGATTATATTTCATTGTACATGATCCAAGAGGATAAAATCCACTATCAACACCATAATTCATTGCTGATAATCTTGTATAATGTCTAACTACATCTCCTTCAGCCACTTCAGGTAAATTCAATTCTGAAGTTCTAATAAATTTCTCAGGCACTAATTCATTTAATTCTTTCTTTTCAATATTCATTTCAGGTAAAGAACTACCTCTTCTTCCTTCTTTTGAAATTTCAAAAATTAATTTATCATAATTCATCTAAATCACCTCCAAAATTTCAGAAAGCGTGTCTATATCTTCTTTAGTTCTTTTTTCTGTAACAGCATATAAAGAAACTTTATTTAATTCTTCATATTCTTTTGAAAGATCATATCCACCTAATATATTTTCATTTAATAATTTTTCATTAATTTCAGCTACATCATTCTTACCTTCAATTGCAAATTCTTTAAATACAGATTTATTGAATTTAAGTGCATATTTGCCACTTTCAGTAACTTTCTTAATAGCATAATTTGCTTTGTTAATACATTGCATTCCTACTTCTTTAAGACCTTCTTTTCCAATTGTTGAAAGATATACTGTTGCAAGAAGTGCATTTAAGCCTTGATTCGAACAAATATTCGAAGTGGCTCTTTCTCTTCTAATATGTTGCTCACGAGCTTGTAAAGTAAGTACAAATGCTCTTTTACCATCTTTATCAGCTGACTCTCCTACAATTCTTCCAGGAATTTTTCTTAAAAGTTTTTTTGTAGTTGCAATAAATCCAAGATATGGTCCACCAAAATTAATTGGATTTCCAAAACATTGAGCATCTCCAACTGCAATATCAACACCCATTTCGCCTGGACTTTTTAAAATTCCTAAACTCATTGGATCTACAGATTGAATAAGTATTGATTTATTAGCATGAGTTGCTTCTACAATAGGTTCAATGTCTTCAATTATTCCAAAGAAATTTGGACTTTGGACAATTACACCAGCAACATCTTTATCAAGTTTTCCTTTTAAATCCTCAAGATCTGTAACACCATCATTCATTTCAATTTCAACGATATTAATATTTTGGTGACTTAAATAAGTTTTTAATACTTTTCTTGATTCAGGATGTACTGATTTTGAAACTAAAATCGTATCACATTTTCTTTTTGATTGAATTGCCATAATAGCAGATTCAACAACAGCAGTTTGTCCATCATATAAAGATGCATTTGCTGCATACATTCCTGTTAATCCACTCATCATAGTTTGATATTCAAAAATAATTCTTAAAGTTCCTTGACTTATTTCAGGCTGATATGGTGTATATGCAGTATAAAACTCTGATCTAGATGCTATTGCATTAATTACAGATGGTTTATAATGATCATAAGCTCCAGCGCCTAAGAAACAAGTTAATTCATCAATCGATTTATTTTTATTTGCAACGTTAAAAATGTGTTTTCTTAATTCAATTTCAGACATTCCACTTTGAAGATCTAACTCATTTGTTAAACGAAATTCTTCTGGTATATCTAAAAACAAATCATTAACATCTTTAACTCCAATTACTTCCAACATTTCTAATATGTCATTTTTTGTATTTGGAATAAACTTATGCATTTAGTCCTCCTTATTACAGAATTCTTCGTATGCCTCAGGAGTCATTAATTTTTCTACTTCAGATGGATCAGATAATTTAATTTTAAAAATCCAAGCATCATATGGCTTTTCATTAATTAATTGTGGCTCATCTTCTAATTCTTCATTTATTTCAATAATTTCTCCACCTACTGGTGTAAATGAATCAGAAGCTGCTTTAACAGATTCCATAACACCAAATACATCACCTGCTACAAATTCATCGCCTTCATCAGGCATTTCAACATAAACAATTTCACCAAGTGCATGTTGAGCAAAATCCGAAATACCTACTAATGCAACATCACCTTCAACTTTAACCCACTCATGATCGTTTGAATAAAATAAACCTTTTTTAATTTCCATTATAATCCCCCTTATTTTTTATAACTCTTCTTATAAAATCTTCTTCCAACAACTTTTGCTTTTTTCATTTTACCTCTTACTTCTATATAAACCTCAGTGTCTAATTTTGAATAATCAATATCAACCATTGCTAAAGCAACACTTTTCTTAGTAGACGGAGATTTATAACCTGTTGTAACAACTCCAATTTTTTTATCATCAGCATAAACATCATAACCATGTCTTGCAACGCCTTTATCAATTAATTCAAGACCAACTGTTTTTCTTGTTAATCCTTCTTCTTTTTGCTTTACAAGTACTGATTTTCCAATAAAATCATCAGTGTCTAATTTTACAAAGAAACCCAAACTTGCTTCCAAAGGAGTAATATCTTTTGAAAGTTCATTTCCATAAAGTGGTAATGCTACTTCAAATCTCAATGTATCTCTGCATCCAAGACCCGTTGGCAATAATCCATCAACTTCACCAACTTCAAATAATTTTTCCCAAACTCCACTTACATCTTCATGCGCAAGGTATACTTCAAATCCATCTTCTCCAGTATAACCCGTTCTTGAAATTAAAGCTTTTTTACCATTAACTAATACTTCATCTTTAAAATAGAAAAACTTAATTTCATCTAAATCAACATCTGTAATCTTTTGAAGTATTTTTTGTGCATTAGGTCCTTGAATAGCAATTTCAGAAACATCACTTGAAATATTAACTAATTCAACATCATATTTTTCACTGTTTTTTAGCATCCAAGCAAAGTCTTTTTCAACATTACTTGCATTAATTACCAAGTAGAAATTATCATCAGTATATTTATATACTAATAAATCATCTACAATTCCTCCAGTTTCATAACACATCATACCATAAAGGATTTGATTATTTTCTAATTTAGATACATCATTAGTTACTAAATTCTGAACAAAATTAAAAGCTTCTTTACCTTTAACTGTTACTTCTCCCATATGAGAAACATCAAATAACCCTGCCTTGTTTCTTACTGCAAAATGTTCTTCTTTAATTGATGAATAATGTGTTGGTAATTCCCAACCAGAAAAATCAACAATATGACCATTTGCTTTTTTGTGCATTTCATAAAGCGCTGTTCTTTTTAAATCACTCATTTTATTCCCTCCACAACTATAGTACCCCATATTAAATAATTTAATAATAAACAATAAAAAAGAGAATATGCACGCAAACTAATGCCTATATTCTCTGTAATTTAACCTGAGAGCTTCTACTTTAAAAAAGTATTTCTCCTTCGGTGCCTTTCGAACTCTCCAGAGTTTCATCAAATGATGATTCTTTTACCTGAAAGCTTCTATTATTAAATTGGCATCTAATAATATTTCTTCTTCGGTTATTTACTTAAAAATATCTCTCACCATTATCATTTGAATATTCGCTTTTCTTAATTTTATGTTATTATTTCTATTTAATCAAGGCTTGATAATATTTAAACAAAAATAGTAAACTTTATAAAAATCTACTATTTAATATTCAATTTATTTCATCATATTTTTAATTCTTGAAACAACATTTTCAACTGTAAATCCACATTCTTCAAATATTTTTTCAGCTGGTGCAGACATTCCGAAATTATCAATTGAAAGAATTTCACCTTTTCCAGCTAAATATTTATACCATCCAAACGAACTTCCGGCTTCAACTGCAAATCTATACTTTGCATCTTCATTAAATAATTCTTTTTTATAGTCATCGCTTTGTTTTTCAAATAATTCAAACGATGGCATACTAATTATCTTAGCATTGATTCCTTCTTTTCCTAATTCAATTCCAGCTAATTTAATTAAATTAACTTCTGAACCACTTGCCATTAAAAGAACATCTGGATTTTCAACTTTATTAAGTGCATAAGCACCATTCATTGCTTCCATAGATGAAGTTTCTAAATGAGGCATTCCTTGTCTTGTTAAAACTAAAGCAGTTGGTGTTTCTTTACTTTCCATTGCAACTTTCCATGCTGCAACAACTTCAGTTGAATCAGCAGGTCTAATAACATTTAAATTTGGAACGCTTCTAAGCATTGCTAAATGTTCAATAGGTTGATGTGTAGGTCCATCTTCTCCAACACCAATACTATCATGTGTGAAAATGTAAGTAATTGGAAGATTCATTAATGCTGCCATTCTCATTGCAGGTTTCATATAATCACTAAATACAAAAAATGTAGAATTAAATACGTTAAACCCACCGTGTAAATGAATACCATTTACAATAGCACCCATTGAAAATTCTCTAACCCCAAAGTGAAAGTTTCTTCCAGATCTTTCTTCTTTAGAATAATCTCCTAAACCATTTAAATATGATTTATTTGAAGGTGCTAAATCAGCAGAACCTCCAATTAAGTTTTTAATATTTTTAGCTACTTCATTAAGAACTTTTCCTGAAGAACTTCTTGTAGCATCATTTACTTTATAATCATTTAACTCATCAAAAAAACTCAAATCAAATTCATTATTCATAAACATTTTATATTCATTATAATCAGCCGGATATTTAACTTTATATTCTTCCATTAAATCATTCCATTTAGCTTCATTTCCTTTTAACTCTTCTTTTTTATTTTCAAAATACTCTTTTACATCTTCTTCTATTGAAAAAGATTCTTTAGAAAAATCATAATTTTCTCTCATAATTTTGATATTGTCATCGCCAATTGGTGCGCCATGTACTCCAGCAGTTCCTTTTTTAGCATCACAACCATTTCCAATAACTGTATTTATTTTAATTAAAGTAGGCTTTGATTTCTCAGCTTTTGCTTCAATCATTGCTTTTTCAATCATATCCATATCGGTACCATCTTCGACTAATATTGTTTGCCATCCGTAAGCATTAAATCTATCCATTACATTTTCTCTAAATGCAATATTAGTGTCTCCTTCAATAGTAATGTTGTTTGAATCATACATTAAAACTAATTTACCAAGACCTAAAGTTCCTGCAAGCGAAGCTGATTCAGAACTAATACCTTCCATCATACAACCGTCTCCAGCAACTACATAAGTATAATGATCAACTATTTTAATATCTTCTTTATTAAATTTTTCAGCCATTTTTGTTTCAGCAATTGCCATACCAACGGCGTTTGCTATACCTTGACCCAATGGTCCAGTTGTAACTTCAATCCCTTTAGTGTGATTATACTCAGGATGCCCTGGTGTTAAACTGTTAAATTGTCTAAAATTCTTTAAATCTTCAATTTTCAATCCATATCCATAAAGATGAAGTAATGTATATTGTAGCATTGACCCATGTCCAGCAGATAATACAAACCTATCTCTGTCATCCCATTTTGAATTTTCTGGGTTATGTTTCATTACTTTATCAAATAAAGTATAAACAAAATCTGCAGCTCCAAGTGGTAATCCTGGATGTCCTGAATTTGCCTTTTGAATTCCTTCAGCTGACAACACTCTAATAGTATTTGCATTTTTAATATCAATAGCTTTCATTTTGCCTCCTTAAGCATAACAATCTCTCAAACGTAATTATAATATATTATAAACTAATTTTAATCAAGTAAATATAGCAATATTATACAATTTTCTTTATACTATCTTTTCACTTAAATTAAAATCAGTATTTCGCATAACATTTAGTGATATTTCATTTACAACTATTTAGTTTATTCTATAATGCATTTCCTATATATTCCAGATTTTTTTATATTTTTCTGTTTCTTTTACTTATAATTTGGTATATAGAGTAAAACAGAAAGGAATACTAATGAAAATAAAAATTATATCAATTTTAAAACTTATGAGTTCTCTTCTATTACTATTAAGTTTACTCCTACTAGTACCTTTAATATTTGTATTTCTGTATCATGAACCACTTAGTATAATTAAAGCTTTTATTTATCCCAGTTTATTATCATTAATAATTGCGATTATTATCATAATTACAACAAGGAAATATAAAGCTAAATTAGATTTAGCGACCAGTATGATTCTTTGCGCTGTTGCATGGATTATAATTTCATTTATTGGTGGCCTTCCTTTTACAATAGGATTAAATAAAGGAATTGTAGATAGTTTTTTTGAAGCGGTTTCAGGTTTTACCACTACCGGAATTACAGTATTTCAGGGTCTTGATTTAATGCCAGAATCAATAATATTTTGGAGATCATTTATTCAATGGCTTGGCGGACTTGGAATATTGACTTTTTTCCTATTTATTACTTTTAATGTAGATGGTGGTATATGGCAACTATTTGGTGCTGAAAGTCATAAAATCAATTCATCAAGGCCTGTTCCAAATATTTATC
Source organism: Peptostreptococcaceae bacterium (assembly GCA_027064135.1). Lineage (GTDB taxonomy): Bacteria > Bacillota > Clostridia > Peptostreptococcales > Acidaminobacteraceae > HSG29. The sequence continues at coordinate 10,748 of JAMOQG010000135.1, forward strand.
GCACTATTACATATTTTTGGGTAATATATTTTATATTTACAGTTGTTGAAATGATTCTTTTAAAATTTGCTGGATTGAATTTATATGAAGCAATGATTCATAGTTTAACTTCTTTATCAACTGGAGGCTTTTCAAATCACGATGCTTCTGTTGGATATTATCAGCAAAATGGATATCTTCATTATAAAGCTATTGAGTATATAATTACATTCTTTATGTTTTTAGGAGGAGTTAATTTCCTTATTCATTTTAAAGTACTAACAGGTTCACCAAGATTTATTCTTGAAGATGAAGAATTTAAAGCATTTATTAAATATATTTTATTATTTACTTTAATAATAATGGTTGGAATTTTTTCAATGAATAATGAATGGTTTATAAATACAGAAGAAATATTTAGAAAAACAATTTTTCAAATTATTTCTTTAATCACCACCACAGGATTTGGTACAGAAGATATTGGAAGCTCTTTTTTTCCAGCAATTGCAAAACAAGTTTTCATTGTTTTAATGATAGTTGGTGGATGTGTAGGTTCTACTGCCGGCGGAATAAAAGTTGTTAGATTGGAAGTTGTTAGAAAACTTTTTAAACGCGAATTAAAAAAAATCTATATGCCAGAGCATGCTGTAATTCCAGTAAAAATAAGTAATTCAATTCTTCCAGAAGATGAACTTTTAAGAATACCTGCATTAATGTTTGGCTGGGTATATTTAATAGCAATTGGTGCAGCAATAACTGCATTTTTCTCAGATTTAGATGCATTCCAAGCATTTTCTGGAATGGCATCAGCCGTTGGCAATATCGGTCCATTTTATTTCTCAGTTGCAAAAATGGCATCTTTATCACCAATAATAAAAATTACTTATTCAATTGGTATGCTTGCAGGAAGATTGGAATTAATTCCAATATTTATTTTATTTAATAGACGTGCATGGAAGTGAAGGAGGAAATATGTATATAGTTATTGCAGGAGCAGGAATTGTTGGTAGAGGTATTGTTAAAGAATTAAGTGATAAACATGATATTGTAGTAATAGATCCAGATAAAAGTTTATGCGAAAAAATATATTCAAATTATGGTGCAATCGCAATTAATGGAGACGCTACAAATATTAATATTTTAAAAGAAGCTGGCATTGAAAAAGCAGACTATGCAATCGGTGCAATGAGGTATGATAAAAACAATTTGCTTTTCGCAATTTTAGCAAAAAACTTTGATGTTAAAAACATTTTTGTAAGAATGAGAGACCCTGATTACAAAGACGCGTATAAAATTGCTGGTGCTACAAATATTGGCCATTCTGTTAAAATGCTTGTAAATAAATTTGTTTTAGACATTGATAATCCTGAAATTAGAACCGTTGCATCATTAAGTGACGGTAAAGCTAGAATTTCAATAATCACTTTAAATAAAGGCGCAAAATGTTCTGGAAAATCAGTTGCTGAAATTGCAAACCATAAGAATTTTCCTAACGAAACAGTAATTGCTGGTATATTTGATATAGAAAAAGACGAATTTATTTTTCCGCGAGGAGATAAAATTGTCCGTGAAAATAATCAAATATTCATTGTAGGAAATGAAGCAAATATTCAAAAAGCATATAAATACTTAAAAAAATAATGACTTTATGTCATTATTTTTTTATTAAATCTTCTATTTTAAAATATTTATTGCTTCCATAATTTTTGGAATAACTTGTTTTTTCCTTGAAACAAGGTTTTCAACATATTCTCCTTGCTTTATTTTTCTTTCAAGTGCAATTGACATTAATTGTTGATTTTTCGCTTTAAAAAGAAGATATGAACCCTCTTTTAAAATATCAGTAATTAATAAAAGCGTTAAAAAATGATTTCTTTGTTCAAATTTTTCATTAATATATTCTTGAAAAGCTTCTTTTCTATCAAAAACCTCTTCAATGTTTAATGTAAATACTTGAGCTATACCAACTTTTTTACCATACAATCTAAATTCCTTGAAATCTTTATTAAAAATTTGTTCTATAGTTTGTCCTACAAGACTTGTTCCAGTTTTAAACATATTCATTGCAAATTCATCTATATCAATATCAACAATTATTTTTAACTCTTCAAAAGCCGCTTTATCAACCAATGTTGTAGTTGGAGATTTTAAAAAAAGAGTATCTGAAATAATTCCTGAAAGCATTAATCCAGCCATTTTTTTATCTACTTCAATATTATTTTCCTTATACATCTGATAAATAATAGTATCTGTACTTCCAACAGGAGAATTTCTAAAATTAATTGGTAATTCAGTAGACATATCTCCTAATTTATGGTGATCTATTATTTCTAAAATTTCAGCTTGTTTTAATCCTTCAACACTTTGTCTATATTCATTATGATCAACTAATATTACTTGTTTTTTACCAGGGTTCAAAACATGTCTTCTACTAACCATCCCAAGATAATTACCATCAATATCAACAAGCGGATACTTTGAATGTGAATAATTCTGAATTTCTTCTTTAAAGTAATCCAAATAATCATTTGCATTAAATTTAATCATATTTTTAATCATAATTGATGATACAAAATTCACTTGATTCATATGTTTTGCTGTTGTATATGAATCGAAAGGCGTAACAATAATATTAATGTCACTATTATTACATAAATTTAGAAGTTCATTAGGTAATTTAGCGCCACCTGTAATTATTAATAATTGAACGCCCTTATCAATACATAATTTAATAACATCATATCTATCTCCAACAATAACAATCGAATCTTTAGTTATTTGATTCTGCCTCTTTATAGTTTCATAATGATATGCGATAATTAACATTTCACCAATTATAGATTTGTTTTTCTCGTTAATAATTGTTGCCTTTAAATCATTTTCAATATTATCAAGCGAAGTATTTATTTTGTAATAATCACCATTAATCAAACTCATAGCAATATCACGCATAGTTGCAATACCAATTAACTTACTGTTTTCATCAACAATCGGTTGCGTTCTAATCTTATTTTTAGTCATATGATCATATACAGCATGTACTGATAAATGAGAAGAAAGAGGAATATTCTTTTTATATTTTAAATCCTTTAATTGAATTTTTACATCTTTAAGAAATTCTATTTCTCCTACCCCAAAATAATCCAAAACGAATTTAGTTTCTAAATTTAAATCCCCAAGTCTGTATGGAACAGTGTCACATCCCATCTTATTTTTCAAATTTGAATACGTTATTGCAGCAGTTACTGAATCTGTATCCGGATTTTTATGCCCAACTACATAAATACTCATATTCATCCTCCTATTTTATATTTAAGCTTATATCTAATGATTTATAAGAATGAGTCAATGCTCCTAATGAAATTATATCAACACCTGTTTTAGCAACATCAAGAACTGTTTCTTCATTTATTCCTCCAGAAGCTTCAAGTATAGCCTTCTTGTTATTAATTTCAACTGCCTCTTTCATAAGTTCATTAGACATATTATCAAGCATAATTATATCTGCTTTAACAGCCAATGCTTCTTTAAGCATTTTAATAGTTTGAACTTCAACTTCTATTTTTGTAGTATGCGGAATATTTTCTCGTATTTTTTCAACCGCATTTCTTATTCCACCACTAGCCACAATATGATTGTCTTTTATCATAACAGCATCAGATAAATTATATCTGTGATTATAGCATCCACCAATTTTAACTGCAGCTTTTTCTAATATTCTTAAATTTGGAGTTGTTTTTCTTGTATCAACAATTCTAACATCATAATCTTTAACAATTTCACTAAATTTATTTGCTAAAGTTGAAATTCCAGACATTCTTTGCATAAAATTCAGAGCAAGTCTTTCAGCTTTCAAAATTGATTTTGTTTTACCTTGAATTTCTAAAATATCAGTTCCTTTTTTTACTTTAGTACCTTCATCAACAAGCATACGAAAAATTAATTCATCATCCATCATCTCAAATATTTTTTTTGCAACAAAAAAGCCTGACACTATTCCATCTTCTTTTACAGTCATTATAGCAGATGAAATATGATTATCTCCGATAAGATTATCAGTCGTCACATCACCGTTATTTAAATCTTCAATGATAGCTCTTTTAATTATATCTTCAAGCAAATATTTATTAACCATTTCCCCTCCAAATTATTTATTAAAAATTTTATGACTTCCTAAACTTTCTTTTCTATTTATAGCATCTTCAATAATTTTTTTAGCCGTAACAAGCATATTTCTAACTTCATAATATGCTATAGTATTATTTTCCTCAAGCTCATCTGTTATTTTCTGTATCTTCTCTAGAGCTTCTTTTAATTTCGTTTCATATCTAATTATAAAAACATTTGAACTCATAATATTTCTTATTTCATTAATTTCATTACTATAATTATATTCTTTCATCAATTTCAAATCATAATAATTAATTTCACTTTTACAATCAATTTTCGCTAAATTTTTATTGATATCTTTTGAAATTCTATTTCCTGTAACTATAGCTTCTAATAATGAATTACTTGCAAGTCTATTTGCTCCATGAATTCCAGTTCGTGATACTTCACCACAAGCATATAAATTATTAATTGTTGTTTTCCCATTAATATCCACTTTTATACCACCCATTAAATAATGATGAATTGGTATTACAGGTATATATTCCTTTGTAATATCAATACCAAATTCTAGGCAATGATTATAAATTTGAGGAAATCTTTCTTTAACATACTCTGAATCTTTATGAGTAATATCTAAAAAAACTCCATCGTTTTTTTGCAATTCCATTTCATAAGTTATACTTTGTGATACTATATCTCTTGGTGCAAGATCTTTTAAAGGATGATATTTCCCCATAAATAATTCGCCTTTTTGATTTCTTAAAACAGCACCTTCTCCACGAAGAGCTTCTGAAATTAAAAAATTTCTTTCTTCATCAATGTTTAATCCTGTTGGATGAAATTGAATAAATTCCATATCCATTACTTCCGCTTTAACTCTAATTGCCATTGAAACACCATCACCAGTTGCTATAATTGAATTTGTTGAATTTGAAAATAGTTTTCCTATTCCACCTGCTGCAATTATAATTTTTGATGCTTTAACATCAAATCTTTTCATTTCTTTTTGTAAAATCACACCAGTTATTTTAGAATCTTCTTTTATTAAATCTACACAGAAAGTTTTTTCGAAAATATCAATATTTTTCCTTTTTTTACTTTCTTCAATTAACGCTCTAATTATCTCTTCACCTGTTGAATCTTTATAATGAACAATTCTTGATCTTGAATGTCCGCCTTCTTTAGTTTTTTTAAGACTTCCATCTTCATTTCTATCGAAATTAACACCATAATCAATTAAGTTCATAATGTTTTCTTTTGCTTCTTTTATTATTACATCTACAACTGATTTCTCATTATAGCCACTTCCTGCTGTTAAAGTATCTTTAATATGATTATTAAAATCTTCTTCTTCAAGTGCAGCAGCGACTCCACCTTGAGCATAATTAGAATTACACTCTTTTACTTCATTTTTTGTAACAACCATAATATTATATTTGGAATCCAAAGTTAAAGCAGTATAAAGTCCAGCAATTCCTGATCCAATTATAACCACATCATAAATAGAATTCTTGTCTCCCATTGGTTTAACTAATTCAGTTTTCATAATCCTCTCCTAAAAAACATTGATCATTCTATCTAAAGATTTTCTAGCTTTTTCTTTTACTGATTCATCAATTATTATTTCATGCTTTTCATCTCTAAGCGCTTCGAAAAGCGCAGTTAAATCAGTTTTTTTCATATCAAGACATATTAATTTTGGCGATAACATAATAAAATCCTTTTTCGGATTTTCTTTTCTCATAATATTTAAAATTCCCATTTCAGTACCTATGAGAAATTTTTCATCTTCACATTCTTTTACATAATTTATCATCTGCGAAGTAGATCCTACAAAATCAGCTAATTTTACAACACTTGGTCTTGCTTCAGGATGGACAAGTATTTTTACTTTAGGGTATTTTAATTTAACAGTAACTATTTCATCAGGAGTAACCGCATCATGAGTTGGACAAAATCCATCCCACAAAATTATTTCCTTATCAACAAATTTTTGAACATACGAACCTAAATTTTTATCAGGTCCAAATATAACTTTATCTTCTTTAATTGATTTTACAACATTAATTGCATTAGCAGATGTGCAACAAATATCTGTTTCAGCTTTTACATCGGCATTTGAATTAACATATGTGACAACCGGCACTCCAGGATATTTCTTCTTTAATTCTTTTAAAGATTTTGCATCTTCCATATCAGCCATTGGACAACCCGCACCAGCAATTGGTAATAACACTTTTTTATCGGGACTCAATAATTTCGCACTTTCAGCCATAAATTTAACCCCACAAAATACAATAATATCTTTATCTGTTTTAGAAGCTTCAATACTTAATCTTAAAGAATCGCCAAGAATATCTGCAATATTTTGAATCTCAGGAATCTGATAATTATGAGCTAAAATAATTGCATTCTTCTCTTTCTTTAACCTATTGATTTCCTTAATTAAAAAACTTTCTTCCATTTATTTCTCCCTTCAATTTCAATATAAAAACTAAGATTCTTTAAATTTTTTAAATATTTTTGTTAAAAATCCGTTTTTATCATTCTTTGGAATTTTTAATTCATCAATTCCAATTAAATTCTTTTCAATTAATTTATCATTTACAAGTTCCTCAATAATTGTTTTAATAAGTACAAGTACCGGAACTCCTAAAAGCATTCCTATAAAACCTTTTAAAACTCCACCAACTGTAACAGCAACAATAATCCAAAATGCAGTAACTTTCATTTTATCTCCTAAAATTATTGGTCCAATTACAAGACCATCTAATTGCTGAAGTACTAAAATTAAAATACTAATTGCAATAGTTTTTTCTGGTAATATTAAAAGTGTAATTATTATTACCGGTATTGCTCCAATAAAAGGTCCGATATAAGGTATCATATTTGTAATACCAATTATTATTGATATTACTAATGCATTTGGAATTCCTAATATATTTGAAAAAACATAACATAAAATTCCAATTATTGTTGAATCAATTAATTTTCCAATAAAAAAATCAGAAAAAATGTTATCTGCAATTTCAATTATCCGCACTATATTTAATGATTTTCTATAGTCATAATATGCAAATAAAAGTCTTTTCAATCTCACAGTTAAATCTTTTTTATCAAATAACATATAAATTGCAATAACAAACGCAAGTGCAAACCTAAACATTCCAGAAGTAATTGCAAAAACTTGTGATAATGCTGATTTTAATAATTGTCCACTCAATTGACCAATCTTGCTAATAATTATTTCAAATGAATCTTTAATATAATTGTTTATTTCAACAATATATTCATTATCAATATTGTTGAAAAAATTTGTAGGCACTTCAAAACTATCAATTTGTGAAAGCGAATCTGCAAGGCTAACAATATTCTCAATTAAGTTTGGAACAATTATAGCAGAGAGGATTATTACAAAAAGAATTAATATTATTATTGTAACCCAAATTGCTAAAGTTCTTGATAATTTCGTTTTTCTTGTTAATAATGTAACAAACTTATCAAGCGCATATGCAATTGCAAATGCAAATAATATAGGCTCGATTGCTTTACTAGTTAATATCATAAAATTTGGATCACTTATTATCAAATAAATTATAATTATTCCAATTGCAGTTACAAATATTTTTTTATCAAAAAATGTTTTCATTCTATTCCCCTATTATTTTAACTAATATTCTTTTATCACGCATTCCATCAAACTCTCCGTAAAAAACTTGCTCCCATGGCCCAAAATCCATTTTTCCATCGGTTATTGCTATAACAACTTCTCTACCCATTATTGTTCTTTTAATATGAGCATCACCATTATCTTCATAACCATTATGTTCATATTGACTATATGGTTTTTCGGGTGCCAATTTTTCTAAGAACCTTTCAAAATCATTTAAAAGTCCTGTTTCATAATCATTAATAAATACACTTGCAGTAATATGCATAGCATTTACCAAAATAAGTCCTTCAGAAATTTCACTTTCAATTAAACATTTTTCAATATCACCCGTAATATTAATAAATTCACGTCTTTTTTTAGTATGTATCCATAATTCTTTACGATAACTTTTCATATTATCACCTACCATAGATATTATATCAAAAAAATAAGCAGAAACCTATAGGAATCCACTTATTAATCTACATTTTTAAATTCAACATCTTCAGCATCACGGCTAAACTCGTCATCAATTATTTCTTCACTTTCATTTCTATTAAAATCTCTTCTATTTTCCATTTCTACTTCAACTTCTGGATCATCATTTTGAAGATTTTTTCTTGATTTATTTGTAAAATATGAATATCCAACTAGTACAACTGCTATAGTCATTCCCACAGGAGTAAACAGCAATCTTGTAAAGAAACTAAACACAAAAAACACTAACATAAATATAATTAAAGCAAATAAACAACCACCATTTCTAGAATAATACATATATACCTCTTTTCTCTAATTTAGTATATTCTATATTATTGCCTTGAAAAATTCAAATTAAAATTTGATTAAAATTTTCTTAATTTTTAATAATCAGAATTTGAAACTTCGCCATTAACTATTGCTACAGAAGCACTTGCACCTATTCTTGTTGCTCCAGCTTCAATAACTTGCTTGGCTTTTTCAATGTCTCTTACTGCACCTGAAGCTTTAACGCCCATCTCAGGGCCTACAGTTTCTCTCATTAATTTCACATCATGAACAGTTGCTCCGCCTGTTGAAAAACCAGTTGAAGTTTTTACATAATCTGCTTTTGCCTTTTTAGAAAGTTCACATGCTTTTATCTTTTCCTCATCAGTTAATAAACAAGTTTCAATAATAACTTTCAATAATGCTTTTCCTTCACAAGCCGCTTTAACAGCTTTAATATCATTTTCAACATACTCATAGCTTTTATTTTTTAGAGCAGCAATATTAATTACCATATCAATTTCATCTGCACCATCTTCAATTGCTTTTGCTGCTTCAAAAGCTTTTACTTCACTTATTGACGCTCCTAAAGGAAATCCAATTACTGAAGTAACTTTTACATCAGTTCCTTTTAATTCATCACTAACTAAAGAAACATAATATGGATTAATACAAACAGAATAAAAATCATTTTCTTTTGCTTCACTACAAACCTTAATAACAGCTTCTTTCTCTGAATCAGGTTTTAATATCGTATGATCGAAATACTTTGCTAATTTCATTTTATCACCTCTTATATTCTATAATAACTACACAAATACTACACATCTCAAACAAATAAATCAATGATTTTTACTCGTCTTTATACAATGTATACAAAAGATTTTTCATATCTTGAATATTTTTATAATCATTTTCATCAATTCCTTTGTCGTCCATACTATCTATAAATAATCTTTTTACAACTTTTGCATTAATTGATAAAAAGAAATATTTACTAATGTTTTCAAGTGCTTCAAAAGATTTGCTATTTCTAGAACCAGCTGTAGCAATAACAATTCCTTTTTTTTCTTTAAAAGCAATGTTGTTATTCACTTTCATATTGAAAAAACGCTGACATCTATCAATCATAACTTTCATTATGCTTGTCATAGAATTAAAATATATTGGAGTGGCTAAAATTACTAAATCAGCCTCTTCAATTGATTTATTCACATAATTCATATCATCTTTATAAACACATTCAAAGTCTCCAACATTACATTTATTGCAACCCATACAATGATTAATTTTTAATTTTGACAGATTAATCCTTTTATATTCAATGTTATCTTTAAAATCTTCTGTTATCATTTCAAGAATTTGATTTGTATTACCCTTTAATTTTGGAGATCCAAATAATGCAAGTATTTTCATATTTATTCACCATATACCTCAGGTTTTAAAGTTGCAATATAAGGTAAATTTCTGTATTTTTCTGCATAATCAATACCATATCCAACTATAAATTCATCTGGAATATTAAATCCTTTATATTTAACTAATACATCAGCTGTTCTTCTTTCAGGTTTATCAAGAAGTGTACATGCTTCAACTGAAATAGCATCTCTATTTCTAAAGTTATTAAGCAAATATTTTAAAGTAAGTCCTGTATCTACTAAATCTTCAACTAATATTATATGCTTATTTTCTACACTTGAATCAACATCTTTTAAAAATTTTACAACACCACTACTAACTGTTGAATGTCCATAACTTGAAGCTGAAATAAAATCTATCTCAACAGGAATATCAATGGCTTTCATCAAATCACTCATAAACATGTTTGCACCTTTTAAAACACAAACAAGCATTAAAGTTTTTCCTTTATAATCCTCCGATATCTTCTTACCAATTTTAACTACCATTTCGTCAATTTCTTCTTTTGTAAAAAGTATTTCTTTAATATCATTATTCATTTTTAAAATCCTTTCTAAACTTTTAATTTATATAATTAAAATATCATATATAGTTAAAATTATAAAGCTATTTAAATGAATTCAAACGACTTTTTAAATCGTCAAATTTATCATCTTTACATTCATGTTTAAGTGTTTGATAATAAACTGTAGGTATTACTACTAAAGTTAATAAAGTTGAAACTGAAAGTCCTGATATTAAAGCTACTGCTAATGGTGTAAACATTACGCTTCTAGTATAAATTAATGGAGTAAGTCCAATAATTGTTGTTGCAGTTGTTAAAATAATAGGTCTAAATCGTTTATCTACTGCATTTAAACATGCATCATAAATATTTTTCCCGTTTTTCCTTTCAGAGTCGATATAATCAACAAGAACAATTGCATTATTTACTACAATTCCTAATAAACTTACAACACCAAGCATCGCAAGAAAAGATAAATTTTGCTTGAAAATATAAAGTCCCAGTATTGAACCTATTATTGAAAGAGGAATTGTAAATAATATAACTAAAGTTCTAATATAACTTTTAAATTGAAACAGTAAAATTAGAAACACTAGAATTACTGCAAATATTGCTGATGTTGTAACATTTCCAAAGTTTTCTAATATTTTTTCTCTTTCACCATCAAAAACAAATTTTATATCTCCAATTTTATCTATCTCTTCCAATTGTTTTTTTAATTTTCTTTCAATATCTACTGATGAATAACCTGGTTTAACATCTGAATAAACTAAAATTGATTTTTCTGAATTATATTTTGCTATTTCAGGATACTCAGAAATTAATTTAACTTTTGCAATATTTTTTAAAAGTATTTTATTCCCAGTAATACTTGATTTTATCATCAAGTTCTCTAAATCTTCTTTTGTTTCAATATTAGTAATGATTTTAATATCATATTCATTTAAACCATTTCTAAATACTGTATTACTTCTTCCGAAAAGTGCAAGAGAAATTTCATTTTGAATATCATATTTTGAAACTCCTAAAAAATTAGCCATATCATTATCAATATCTACCATTAATTTATAATATTTTTCTGAAAAATCATCATCAACATTCTTAGTGCCGTCAATTTCTTTTAATTTTTCTTTTACATCATCTGATACTAATTTGATTTCAGATAAATCATCTCCTAAAATACGTATTCTAACAGGGTGACCAATTTGCTCTGCTTGCTCTATTCTATTTATTACTACACTACCATTTACTATTTTTTCATCCATTTTTCGCTGGAGCTTTAAAAGATATTCTGAAAATCCACTATCCGTTTTTCCTTCTATTATTTTCTCTTTATCTATTTCTACAACTATTTGCGAATAGCTATCAGATGGTGAAGGAAGCGGCATTGTATTGTAAAATTTTGGAAGTCCATTTCCAATTGCTGTTGTATATTGAATAACACTATCTTCCATTTTCAATATATTTTCCACTTCTTTTGAAATATCCTCAGTCGAATCAATATTGCCACTTTCATCATTATTAATATCAATATATACTAAATTTGTATCAGCATATGGAAAAAATTGAAGTCCTAGTTTCATACCTATATTTACAGCAAAAACAATCAATAATATTATTAAAAGGAACATCGTTTTTCTATGTTTCATAGTATATTCGAGCATATTATCAAATACTTTTCTTATTCTTGCTTTTTTGACCTTTAGTTTATTTTTCTTTAAAAAAATATATGATACAGTCGGCGTAATAAATATTGCTATTAAATATGAAATTACTAAAGATATCATAATAATACTCGGTAATGATTTTATATATTCTCCTGCAATTGAAGGCAATACTAAAAGCGGAGAAAAAGCAGCAATAGTTGTTAAAGTTGAAGTGAAAACTGGAATTGCAACTTCATATGTTCCATCAACACACGCTTTAAGTTTTTCTACGCCATTATCAATTTTCACTTGAATCGAATCATTAATTACAATTGCATTATCTACAAGCATACCTAATGCTACAATTAATGATGCAATCGAAATCTGATGAAGTTTGATTGAAAGACCATTCATCATAATAAATGTAAGCAGTATTGTTGCTGGTATTGCAAAAGATACTATAATTGCATTTCTTACTCCCATACCTATTAAAACTACCAAAATCACAAATAATATTCCTTGTAAAAGATTTTTACTAAACGAGCTTATACCTCTTTCAATATTTTTAGGTTGAAAAGAAATTTTTGAAAATTCAAGATCTGATGGCATGCTAGCATGAAAGTCATCAATTATTTTCATAACTTCATCACCAATTAAAACAATATTTCTATTTTCCTTAAAATAGCCTACAAGTAAAACCGAATTAACTCCATTATGTTTAATTTTAAAATTTGAATCCTCTGTTTTATATTTAATTTCAGCAATATCTCTTAATTTTGCTATTGATCCATTTTCACTTGATACTGCAATTACCAAATTCTTTATTTCTTCAATTGAGTTAAATGAACCTTCCGTTTTTACTATTATTGAACTAGTGTCATTTCTTATTGAACCACTTGGAATTTCTACATTATTAATTTCAATTAAATTCATAATATCATTAATTGATAAATCAAATTCATTTAATTTCTTATAATCAATTTCAATATTTATTTCTTTTTCTTGCTTTCCAATAAGATCAAAATTTGAAATTCCATCAATACCACTTAATTTTTTTTCTAATTCATCAGCATATTCTTCAAGCTGTTCATATGAATAATTTCCACCTGACATACTAATAATAATTCCCGCTGTTTTTACAACATCAGTATTAACATCAATATCCTCACATTGTTTTGGAAGTTTACTTTGAAGGTCATTCATTTTCTGTCTTAATACAGTCCAAGATTTGTCAATATCTACATCAAGTGTTAATCGCACTACTATAATAGCAACATTATTTTGTGAAAACGAATATGAATAATCATATCCATCTATTTCTTCAAGTTTTTCTTCAACTTTCTTAGTTACAAGATTTTCAATATCCTCTGGCGAAGCACCTGGATATTTAACCGTTACTATAGCCACAGGCGCATTTATCTCAGGAAATTCCTGTCTTGGCATAATATAATAACTATACGCACCAAAAAGAAGTAAAATTGCAAGTACTACTAATGTGATTTTCCTATTTACGATTGCTATTTCAATTATTTTTTTCATAATATCACCTTAGAATTTTTACTTCCTGATCCTTTTTCAGACCTTTCATTCCTTTTATAACTAATTGCTCTCCAGCTTCAATACCAGATACAATTACATTATCTTTTACTATATTTAAAATTTCAATATCTTTCATTTTAGCTTTCCCGTCTTCAACTACAAAAACAAAATCAGTTACACCAGATACAATTGTATTAATAGGAATTAAAGCTCCTATTACTTTTTTATCTGAAAATTTAATTTTCACTATTGAATTAAGTGGAATATCAATATTCTCCATTTGAGCTTTAATTTCATATGTTCTTGATTCTTTATCAGGCAAATTTGAAATTTCAACTATTTTAGCACTTATTACTTTATCATTAAAATATACATCAATTTCATCATTAATTTTTAATTTATTATAATCATTTTGAGTTACTCCAAAACTTACTTTTTTTATATTTTCATTTACTATAACTACAGGGTATCCCGCTTGAACCATTTCACCTTCTTTTGCAAGAATACTGATTATTTCACCATTAATATTTGAATATAAGTTATAATCCTCAATTGTTTTATTTAAACTTGTAATTCCAATATTTGCTTTATCAATATTACTCTTACTAAGCTGTAAATTACTTTTAGCAATATCATATTGCAGTTTAATATCATCCAAATCATTTTTTGAAATACTTCCTTCATTAAAAAGCAATTCCATTTTCTTTAATTTATCATCAATATATTTAAAACTATTTAATGCTTTTGCATATTCACTATTCGCTAATTCAAAATCCTTTTTATTTGCATTTAAGCTCTCAATAATATCGTTTGTATCTAGAGTCATTACAAGTTGATTTTCTTCAACTTTGTCATTATCATTTACCATAACTTTATCAACTTTACCACTATATTTAAATGCTAATTTTGTAATTTCATCCGAAATTATTATTCCATTATATTCAATAAAAATATCATGTTCATCTACAGCAATTTCCTGTACTTTAACTCTTTTTATTATACTTGTATTTTCAATAACTTTTTCACTTGAACATCCGGAGACGATAATCATAAAAATAATTAATAAGCAAAATATTTTTTTATTCATATTCAATACTTCCTTTCAATGATAAACAGTACCGGCGGCCTATTTATTTGGTTATAAAACTCTATTTTTATAATTTCAAATTTCTTTTGATCAACAGTTTTCAGAAACTCAGAAATTATATTAAATTCCTTTTCACCTTCAATATGCCCTGGATAAATTGTTATAATAATTAATCCTTCATGATTTAAAATATCCATGCCATTTTTAATGCTTTTTAAAGTCGACTCAGATAATGTAGTAATATTCTTATCACCTTTTGGTAGATAACCTAAATTATATACTATTAAATCCACTTCCTCATCTATGTATTTTTTGAATTCAACATGACTGTCATTAATAAGTAATACATTTGAATATATTTTATTTTCAATTAATCTTTTTTTAGTATTCTCAATTGCAGTTTTTTGAATATCAAATGCATACAAAAAACCTTTTGGCTCTAATTTGCTTCTTAAATAGCAAGTATCAAAACCATTGCCCATTGTTGCATCAACTACAACTAAAGCATTTTTCATTTTTTTATCCATATATTCTTTTGACAATCCTAATGCATTTGAAATAATCATCTTAATAATACCCCCTTAACAACTTAAATACTCATTTTTTTTAATTTTATAATTAAAAATACCCTGTCTGCGTACACATTTGCAAAGTGAAACTGACAGGGTACATCTTTATCTCTTTTTATTATATGGTTTTTTCCTTAGATATTTCTTTTCATTTCTAAACCACATAACTACTCCTAAAAGAACACCAAATATTATAAATAATAACATTTGAAAGCCTTTATTTGAAATTATTGAATCATCTGTAGGTATATCCATAAAAAGACCAAAAATCAACATTAAACCCATATATATAATACCTGAAAACAATCCCCAACTTAAACCGCCTTGAACAATTATAAATCTTAGAAATCCATTCTTTCTTGTTAATTCCCAATTATTAATAAATTCTTTTTCCGTCATCTGAACTTTTGCCATAAATTCCTCCTATATCTAACATATATTTATTTTACAAAAAATATCAAATAAAATCAAGCAATTAAAAACCCCAATGACATTCCTCACTGAGGTTAATAAATATTATTATACACAGGTGTTATACGCTATTTCAGTACAATCAATCTACTGTCGCCAAAACACTTCGTATTTTTTCGCTAGGTCTACTAACAACATTTTGTATATTATTATATTAGCCACACGTATTATTCTTTGATGTTATATAATCAATCTATATCGGGTATACTACATCTTCTTCATTTAATAAAGATTCATCAATTCTATTTATTTTTGCTTCTCTATATTTAAAATAGTCAAGTGCTGGTTTAGGAAATAAAGTATATGAAAGTACATCTTCTTCATCCATAATATATTTAGCAATTTCTTTTCTGTTTTTATCAAGAACAGGTTCTAATAAATCTGCTGGTCTACATGTAATAACTTCCTCTTCACCAATAATTTTCCTTACAAATTCTTCTTCTATCGGAATAGTTGGTTTACCATACATTCCTTTTACATACTGCTTTACTTCATTTGGAATCATTTTATATCTTGCTCCAGCCATTACATTAAGTACTGCTTGAGTTCCTACAATTTGACTTGTTGGAGTTACAAGTGGCGGATAACCTAAATCTTTTCTAACTCGAGGAACTTCCTTAAGTACATCATCAAGTTTATCTAATGCATTTTGCTGTTCAAGTTGCGAAACAAGATTAGATAACATACCACCAGGTATTTGATAAATCAAAGTGTTGATATTTACACCCATAACTTTTGGATTTAATAAACCACTTCTTAAACTTTTTTCCTTGATTGGTACAAAATATTCAGCAATTTCATCAAGTGTTTCAAGATCAAGACCGGTGTCATATTCAGTTCCTTGTAAAGCAGCTACAATAGATTCGGTAGGCGGTTGTGATGTACCTAATGAAAAAGGTGATATTGCAGTATCTACTATATCTACTCCTGCTTCTATCGCTTTAATATACGTCATACTTGCTAATCCACTAGTTGCATGTGAATGAAGTTCAATAGGCACTTTGATTTCTTTTTTTAAAGCAGTTACTAATTCCTTTGCAACATAAGGCTTTAACAAACCAGCCATATCTTTTATGCAAATTGAATCTACTCCCATTTTTTCGATTTCTTTAGCTAATTCAACATATCTTTCAATAGTATGAACAGGCGATGTAGTATAAGAAATACTTCCCTGTGCATGAGCTCCTGCTTCTTTTGTAACTTTTATAGCTAATTCCATATTTCTTACATCATTTAAAGCATCAAAAATTCTAACTATATCTATACCGTTTTCAATTGATTTTTTTACAAATGCAGTAACGACCTCATCAGGGTAGTTTTTATAACCCAAAATGTTTTGTCCACGTAGAAGCATCTGTAATTTTGTATTTTTAACTTTTGATTTAATTAATCTTAATCTTTCCCATGGACTTTCTTTTAAAAATCTTAAGGATGCATCAAAAGTAGCTCCACCCCACATTTCTAAAGCATAATATCCTGCATTGTCCAATTTTTCAATTATAGGCATCATTTCATCTGTTGATAATCTTGTTGCAATTAATGATTGATGCGCATCTCTTAATATTGTTTCGGTTATTTTTACTTTTGCCATTTTATCTCCTCCCGTTAAAATCATTTTAACACTCATCATTTCTTATGTACATATATTTTATAAAATGATATTATATAGTTAGTTAATTTTAGTAACTATTATTGCTATTTACCTTATTTTATTAGGAGGGCACTTATGGATAATACTGATATTTTAATTTTAAAAATATTACAAGAAAATGGTAGAATTTCAATGAAGGAACTCGGAAAAAAAGTTAATCTTACATCACCTGCAGTATCGGAAAGAATTAAAAAACTTGAAGAACAAAATATAATTACAGGTTATAGAGCAATTGTTAATCCAGAAGCTCTTGGTCTTATTGTAAAGACTTATACAAGCGTTAAATTACATCCATCTAAAATAAATGCATTTAAGAAACTTGTTACAGATGAGCCCTCAATTGTCGAATGTATTAGAATTACTGGAAATGACAGTATGACTATTAAAGTTCTAGCAAAAAATACACAGGAACTTGAAGAATTGCTTGAGAAAATTCAAAAAATCGGAACAACTAAATCATCAATGATTTTATCAACTCCTTTAATTAATAAACCAGTTTTACCAAGAGGTGGAAATTATGAAAAATAAGAATACCATATTCGTTATCATCGGAATCTTACTAATTATTTTCACTACATTCCATTTATATAAAAAAAATAGTAAACAAATTATATTAAGTTTCTATACACACGATGATAAAACTGTTGATTATATTATTAATAAATTTGAAGAGGAACATAAAAATATTACTATTGAAAAAAAAATCATTCCTACAAATGTTAGCAGATTATCATTTGTAAAAAATGCTTTGACAGATCCCTCTATTCAAGTAGATATAATTGATTCTGATATAATTTGGGTTTATGATTTAGTAGCAAACGATCTTCTTTCTCCTTTAGATACGTATTTTTCCACAGAGGAATTAGGTGATTTTTTAAAATCATCCATAAATGGTAACATTATTAACAAACAATTGTATGGAATTCCTTATAGAACTGATACAGGAATTTTATATTATAGAAAAGATTTATTACAAAAATATAATCAAAAGGTCCCTAAAACATTTGATGAATTAATAAAATCTTATAAAATCATTTCTGAATCAGAAGACATTTATGGATATGCTGGTTCATGGAAAAATTATGAAGGTATGAGCTGTAACATACAAGAACTTCTATGGACATTTGGTGGGAATATAAATTTTGATGAAAATTCCATTAAAAACAATCAAATTATTAATACAAAAAAAAATATTCAAGCTTTTAAAAAAATAAAATCTTTGGTAGATAACGGTATAACACATCCAGATATTCTTGATTTTTATAGTGGAGATTTAAGAAAAGAATTCATTAAAGGAAATTTACTTTTTATGAGAGATTGGCCTGCCGGTTGGAATGAAATTACAAATAATGAATTATCCGTTGTTAAAGATAAAGTAGGAATTAGTTATTTACCATATGGCTCAATTAATGGGAAAAACTCAGGAGTATTGGGCGGTTGGCAATTAATGATGTCAAATAAATCTGAACATAAAGAAGAAAGCATTAAATTCATTAGATTTTTTACTAATTACGAAAACACAAAAAAAATAGCCATTGAAAGAACTTATTTACCAGTTTTAGTTGATCAATATTTTGATGCAGATATTATAGAAGCAATGCCTTTTATCAAAAAAAATGTAGAATTATTTGGAAATTCACAACATAGACCATTTATAAGTAACTATAGATATTTTAGTGATATATTAATAAAAAATGTTACAGCTTATTTAAAAGATGAAATAGAATTAAATAAAATGTTAGAAGTAATGGAAAATGAATTCTCAAATTTATTTTAAAAATAATGGCCACCCGTAAAACGGGTGGTTTTCTCTCCACCTATAAGGGGATATTACCGGCTAGCGCCTAAAGACGCTAGCTTTCACTTCCCGTTCAAGCTACAAAGCCGTTGCCACTTTAGCTACCCCTGAAGGGGTTTTACTTTTTTACCTTAAATAGATCTTC
>JAMOQG010000136.1 GCA_027064135.1 Peptostreptococcaceae bacterium
TATTAATTTTAATTTTATTTTTATCAACTTCGATTCCAATTCTACATCTTTCGATTTAGTTTTACGAAATCAAAAATCCCAAAGGCTTAAAACCCATCAAAGTTTTAAGTCTTTTTTATTCAAAAATCCACTCATTCTTAATAACCCCCCCTCAAAATTTTTTCAAAAATCCCCCAGAATTTTCAAAGAGATTTCGTTCAAGCTTTTCTCAAAATCTTTAAAAAATTTAATTCCAGTTTTTTATCAGCATTTTCACAACATTTAAAAATCCCCAGTATTTTCAACAGGTTTTCTTCCAGGTGTTTATAAAATTTAGAAGAGGTTTAGAGAAAATCAAGAGGGGTTTTTAATTTAGAATAAAATCAAGAAGGGTTTGGTTCGGGAGGGGTTTAGGGTTAAATTAGGAGGAAAAAATGGGTGGGATTTTAGAAGAAATTAGGAAGGGATTTAGGAGTGTGAAAATAGGGGATTCGTAAAACTAAATCGAATTTTTGATTTGAAATTGCGAAAATTTTGAGTGAATGTAATGGAAATATCAGCTAATTCGTAGTTTTAAATCGAAAATCGCCACGAAGTTTCAACGTTTGTTGGGGGTAAAAACGTAGAATCGGAATCGAAGTGGATATTATTATCAACTTCGATTCCAATTCTACATCTTTCGATTTAGTTTTACGAAATCAAAAATCCCAAAGGCTTAAAACCCATCAAAGTTTTAAGTCTTTTTTTATCCAAAAATCCCCCATTTCCCTTCAGCATTCCCTCAAAATTTTCTCGAAAATCCATTCAGATATCAACTTCGATTCCAATTCTACATCTTTCGATTTAGTTTTACGAAATCAAAAATCCCAAGACTTAAAACCCACCAAAGTTTTAAGTCTTTTTTTATCCAAAAATCCCCCATTTCCCTTCAGCACCCCCTCAAAATTTTTTCAAAAATCCATTCAGAATTTTCAAAGCCATTCCACTCAGAATTTAGAACCCATTCACTTAATTATTCATCAAAATTTTTAAGGAAAAAATAAAAAGAGGTTTTTGTTTTAGCTAATATAATGTTGTATAATTAGTTTATAAATATAAAGAGTATGAGAGGAGAATTGATATGAAGAGAATGTTATTATTTTTGTTTTTAATTTCAATTATTTTATTAGCGGGTTGTTGTTATAAAACTGGTGAAGAAGATATAAGCGGAGTGAATGTTAAAGGGGATGAGATCGTACAAGAAAAGGTAGAAGAGAAAGTGATTGATGATAAAGTTGAAGGTGTTCCTGGTAATGTTATCGCAAAATATAATGAAGATTTTGAAGAAGAAATAAGAGAAGATTGGTTGTTCTCAAAATATATAACTTTAGAATCATCGCCACAAGGTGTTTATTTTGAGGATGGAACTGTTAAACTTGTAGCTGAAGAAACGGATCGTGTACCAATTATGTCATCAACACCTCATCCGATAGATGATGCTAAGTATATTACTATTAATGCTAGATTAAAGACGAATTTTGCAAATGAGTATTATACTGGTGCTATGGGCATATTTTTTACAGATAGTGCAGATAAAGAAGTAAAGCTAAATGAAGAACATTGGTCTTCGAGTTTTGGCAAACGTCCTGTCCAAATCGAATATGTAAATTATTTTTATGATTCTTCAAGACGGATTATTGATAATGGATTTATAATGTATACTTCAAGTGAAAAAGAGGGATCAAATGTGCAAGCTTTTGAATCTGGAGTATTTGATGAATGGTTTGATCAACAATTTATTATAAATATGGAAACTGGAGAAGTTACATGTACAGTAAATGGTGAAACATTAACAGGTGTTATAGATATACCGGAAGAAAATTATTTAAGAATATGGATTCATCCTTATGGATGGTTTACAGGGCATGAAGTTATTATAGATTCAATTGATATATATTTTAGTAAATAATAAAGGTGATGGACCACCTTATGATTGTTTATATCGTGATAAAGTGAGTTTTTTATCATAAAATTAAAAGATAAAGAAATATGATTCTTTTATTTCTTTTTAATAAAAGTTGGGATTTTAAAAAGTTTCATATTGAATTAGAGATATTAAAGAGTTATTATAGAATTAATATTGAACCTCTCAAGACTAAAGTCGCGAAATTCTTATGTCATCGACTCTGCTGAGTTATATTACCAGTTTAGGCTATTCCCGTCGCACTGACGGTTCTTTGAAGAACTATTAGTAGTCCTTCATTAAGCATATTATTTACATCAAGAGTTTCAATACCTACTTGAGAATTTGTTTTTTTAGATTATTTAAACTTAACATTACTTAATTTAGACATTCCATATATTTTACCTTCTATTCGAATATTGCTATTTGTGAATTTAGATGTGTATGATTGAATATTATTTCTTTTGCTTTTAAAAAAATATTAAAAGCTATATCTAAATGTCTTAATGTAGTTTGAAGTGATGTGGGACCAACTTTCTTAAGTCAAGGTAATTGAACTTTAAGGATAGGTAATTCTTTAGAACATCTAGAGTACGAAAGTCCTTTATTTATAATTTTATAAGTTACATTCCATTTATTAAGAAAATGATTGAAAATATAACGACATGAACCTATTGTTTTAGCACATTAATGTTTGTTGATCTTGATTTGGATATAATCTGAATTTAAGAGGTAAAAAAAGACGGAAAATAAGATATAGATTCATCTCATGTCTTAAGGCACGAGCGTTTTTTGCTAAAGAAATAAAATGTATGAAGAGTTATTAGATAGGAAATTTGTAGGTGAGATAAGAGAGTAAATAGTAGATAATATTTGAAAGGTGGTTTGTATGGAAAATGTATTAAAAGGAATAAATCCTGAAAAAGTATTATGTTTTTTTGAAAAATTAACTCAGATTCCTAGAGGATCTGGAAATGAAAAAGAAGTAAGTGATTATTTAGTGAATTTTGCTAAAGAGAGAAATTTAAAAGTTAAGCAAGATGGAGCATTAAATGTAATTATTGAAAAAGATGCAACAGAAGGATACGAGAATGCAAAAACTGTAATATTACAAGGACATATGGATATAGTATGTGCAAAAGATAAAGATGTTGAATTTGATTTTGAAAAAGATCCAATTAATATTTATGTAGATGGCGATATGATAAGAACAAAAGGAACAACTTTAGGTGCTGATAATGGCATTGCAATTGCAATGGCAATGGCAATATTAGATTCAAATGAAATTAAACATCCTAAATTAATTGTATTAGCTACTACAAATGAAGAAACAGGTATGGAAGGCGTTATGAATCTTGAAAAAGGATCTATAAAAGGTGATGTTTTAATTAATATTGATTCTGAAGAAGAAGGAGTTTTATTAGCTTCGTGTGCCGGTGGTGTTAGGAGTACTGTTTCATTACCAATTGAGTATGTTGATAATGATTTTAAATATAATTATGTTGTTTCAGTTGATGGTCTTTTAGGAGGACACTCTGGAATAGAGATTGATAAAAAAAGAGCGTCTGCAATTAAATTAATGGGTAGAATTTTAAGTGCTTTGAATGATGAAATTGAAATTGGAATTTCTGAAATTAATGGTGGTGAAAAAATGAATGCTATTGCAAAACGCTGTGAAGTTTTATTAGGATTAAATAATAGAAAAAAATTTGAAAAAATAATTAATGACGTTAGTGTTGATATTAAAAATGAACTTAAAACATCGGATGGATTTATATTGATTGAATATGAATTAGTTGATGAAAAGAAAAAATATATTTCAGTTCAAAATAAGAAAGATTTAATTTCATTAATTAGATTAATGCCTCAAGGAGTTCAAACCATGAGTGCTGATATTGAAGGCTTAGTTGAAAGTTCAAGTAATGTTGGAGTAATAAGAACTGATGAAAATCGAATTTCTTTAAATAGTGCAATAAGAAGTTCTGTGAGATCATTAAAATATGAAATTGCAAATAGAATTGATTATCTTTCAAAATTAACAAATTCAACTCATAAATTAGTGGCAGAATATCCTGAATGGCAATTTAAGAAAGAATCTTATATTAGAGATTTAATGAGCAAAGTTTATATGGATAAATTTAATGATGAATTAAAAATTGACGCCATTCATGCAGGACTTGAATGTGGATTTTTAAAAGAAAAACTTGGAGATATTGATATGGTTTCATTAGGGCCTAATATGTATGATGTTCATACTCCAAATGAACATGTTAGTATATCTTCAGTCAAGAATGTATATGAATTTTTGTTAGAGGTATTAAAAGAAATGAAATAAATAAAAAAATTGGAATTTCCACGATTTTTTTGTATAAGCTTATTGTGATATTTGTTTACAAGGAGTAATTTATGATTATAACGGTAACGTTAAATCCAGCCATAGATAAAACGGTATATATTGAAGAATTTTCAATAAATGAAGTGAATCGTATTAAAAAAATCAGAAAAGATATTGGTGGAAAAGGGATAAATGTATCTCAGAATCTTAATAATTTAAATAAAGAGAATCTTTGTTTAACTATTTTAGGTGGTATTAATGGTGAATTTATAAAACGAGAATTAGAAAAACAGAAATTTAATTTTAAAATTTTTAAAGTGGATGATGAAGTAAGAGTTAATTTAAAGATTGTTGATTTAATTAATAATACTTTTACGGATGTGAATGAGCCGGGATTTAAAATATCAAATAAAAAAATCAATGATGTTATTGATTATATTATTAATATAGCAAAATTTGATGATGTTATTGTATTATCTGGGAGTGTAGCAGAAGGTTTTAACAAAGATATTTATAAAAAAATAATAGAAGCTGTGGAATGTAAAACAATATTAGATACTTCGGGTAAATTGTTATTTGAAGGAATTAAATCAAAGCCATATTTAATAAAACCTAATATAAATGAGTTAAGAGAATTAGTCGGAAATGATTCAATAAATAGTGAAAATGAAATAGTAAATGTTTCGAGAGAATTAATAAACAGAGGTATTAAAATTATTGTTGTATCTTTAGGCGAAAAAGGCTCGATTTATGTAACCGGAAATAAAGCTTTTAGAATTAAAGGTAAAAACGTAGAAGTTAAAAGTACTGTTGGGGCAGGTGATTCTATGGTAGCAGCTTTAGCTATAGCAATTGATGAAGAGTTTAGCATTGAAAAAATGGCTAGATTTGCATCAGCTGTTTCAACAGCTTCTATATTGACAGAAGGATCACAGCCTGGAGATATTGAAATGATTAATGAATTAATGAATGATGAAAGCAATTTTAAGTTTATATAGAAAAAAGATTGGGTTTTTCCAATCTTTTTTACATATTAAACTTTATTAATGAATTCAATTGCTTTAAGCATTTTAAACAAATAATTATTTATAGGTGTTTCAACATTATATTTTTTACCATAATCAATTACTTTTCCTGCTAGCATTTCAACTTCAGTCTTTCTTTTTGCTTTAACATCTTGAAGCATAGAAGTGATTCCTTCAGGTTTTAGTTTATTTAAGACAACTTTAAATTCATCGATTGCTGAATAATCTAAATTAATATTCATTGCTATTGATAAATCAATAACTTCTTTCATAGCTTCTTCCATTAAATCAGAAGACTCTTTGCAATTAACAAAAACTCCATATGGCGCATTTAAAATTGAAGAAACTTGGTTAATCCCAACATTTACCATGAATTTCCACCAAAGTTTCTTAAGGATTTCATCACTTAATTTATAATCGACTCCCGTTTCATTAAATAAACTTTTTATAAAATTAGTTTTATAATCTTCTTTACCATTTTTATTTCCAAAAATAATTGTGCCATTTGATGCAAAATTAAGAATATTATTTTCTCTTACTGCATCAATTCCAATTACAAAAGAATATACAAGATGTTCAATTCCATATGTTTCAGCAATTATTGCTTCGCTATCAATCCCATTCATTAAAGATACAATTATGGTGTTTTCATTTATGAAATTTTTCATTAATTTAATTGATTCTTTTAAATTCTGATACTTAACTGCAATAAATATTATATCTGCTTTATAATCAGTAATTTCAGGAAGAAAATATTCAAAATCATATCTTTTTTTATTAATAATAAATCCATCTTTTTTATATCTTTTTTTTCTTTCTTCATTACATATTACTATGGGTTTTACACCGCCATTATAAAGCTGAGAAGCAAAACCTGCTCCTATTGCTCCCATTCCTAAAAACATAACTTTTTTCATATTTACCTCCATGATTTTTTATTATATGGTAATGATATAATTATAGTGATTTGTTGTCAATTAGTTATAGGATAGATAGAAATAAAATGAGTTATATGATAAACTATTGTGAGGTAAAGTATAATTATGGGGGATAAAATGATAAAATATCTTATTCAAGGATTTCTTGTTGGAATGGCATATGTTGCGCCAATTGGGATGCAAAATATTTACGTAATAAACAATGCAATAGGTAATAGTAAATCTAAAGCATATACAGTTGCTTTAATTACAATATTTTTTGATATTTCATTAGCTCTTGCATGTTTTTTTGGAATGGGCGCAATTATGGAAAAATTCCAATTTTTGAAATTAGGAATTTTATTATTTGGAGGCATGGCTGTTATTTATATTGGAATACAATTAATTAAAAGTGTACCTGATGCAGTGAATGAAGTGGATATTAATAAGACTTTTTTACAAGTAGTTCTTGCATGTTTTTTAGTAACATGGGCTAACCCTCAAGCATTAATTGATGGTTCTTTATTGTTAGGGGGATTTAGAGCAGGTTTGGCACCGGAATTTTCAAAAATGTTTATATTAGGTGTATGTTTAGCTTCCTCTACATGGTTTTTAGGAATTACTACTATTGCTTCAATATTTAAAAATAACATTAATAATAAAGCTATACGTATTATAAATGTAGTTTGTGGGTCTGTATTAGTTTATTATGGTTTTAAACTTGGTTATAGTTTTCTTGATATAGTAGCATAATAAAGGGGGAAATATGAGGTTAGCAACAATAAAAGTTAATTTGAATGAAGAATGTTGTATGATTTTAGATGAAAAATGTTTATTAATATCAGATTTAAATAAATATATGAATAAAAATTTTAAAACTAATTTTCTTGAAATTATCGAAAATGATGAAATTGGAATTTTAAATGAATATTATAGAACTTTAAGTAATGATGATTTTAATTTGTTTAATGAAAAAATGATTAATATTGAAAATGTTAAATTTGCTCCTTTATATAGAAAACCTAATAAAATATGGGGAATAGGACTTAATTATAAAAACCATGCAGCTGACTTAAAAGAGGTTTCACCTTCTGAAGAGCCTGCTAGTTTTATGAAGCCAAATACAACAATTATTGGTTATGGTGAGAATGTTGAGATACCTTTTCAGTCTGATAAAACGACAGGAGAAGCTGAATTAGGTGTAATAATTGGTAAAAAATGTAAGGATATTGAAATTGATGATTGGCTAAGTGTTGTTGCTGGTTATACTACAATTATCGATATGACAGCAGAAGATATATTAAGAAAGAATCCAAGGTTTTTAACAAGAAGTAAAAGTTTTGACACTTTTTTTAGTTTTGGGCCTGTATTTGTAACGCCAGATGAAATTAAAGATGTTTTAAAATTAGAAGTATCTACAGTAATTAATAATGAAATTTATGCTAAAAATGTTGTTTCAAATATGACATTTACTCCTGATTATTTAGTTTCTTTTCATTCGAAAGTTATGACTTTGTTACCAGGAGATATTATTTCAACAGGAACACCGAGAGCTGTTCATATTAACGATGGAGATATAGTTGAATGTAGAATAGATGGATTTAAAGCACTTATAAATCCTGTTATAGATAAGAAATTATTGTAACAATATTAGGAGAGATAAATGTCATTATTAAGTATTATTATAGTTTGTTTAGCTGGTTTTTTTGGTGCGGTTGTAGATGCAATAGTAGGTGGTGGAGGTCTTATTACTACGCCTGCATTATTAGCAGTTGGGCTTCCTATCCATTTAGCGCTTGGAACAAATAAATTTGCATCGACAATGGGAACTTTTTCTAGTTCGTATCATTATTATAAAAGTGGAAATGTTAATATGAAATTATTAAAGTATTTATTACCATTTTCAGCAATTGGATCAGCAATAGGTGTGTTTTCTGTATTAGCTTTAAATCCTGATTTTTTAAGAGTACTAGTAATTGTGTTAGTATTTATAATTGGAGGATATACTTTAATAAAAAAAGATTTAGGATTAGTTGATAGATTTTCTGGGATAAATAAGAAAAAAATAAAAAAAGGGACTATGCTTGCGTTTCCACTTGGATTTTATGATGGATTTTTTGGGCCAGGAACAGGTTCATTTATAATATTTGGTTTAATTTCAATTTTTGGATTTGATTTTAAAAAAGCATCAGCAAATGCAAAACTTATGAATTTAACAAGTAATGTTGTAGCGTTCTTATTGTTTTTAACTCATGGGAAAATTATGTTTCAAGTTGCAATTCCAATGGCAATATGTATGGCTATTGGAGCAAAAGTAGGAGCTCATTTAGCAATTAAAAAAGGAGCAGGATTTATTAAACCTGTATTTATTTTAGTTTCATTTGCATTAGTTATAAAAATGATATTTGATTTAATATAAGACAAAAAAATACACTTTAAAGTGTATTTTTTCTTATATAGGCTTCTTTTTCAATTTTCATTTTAATAGTTTTTTCAATTGTTTTAAGAGTTTCTTCATCTCTTGGAGCTACGAAAGTAATAGCATTTCCATCTTTTCCCATTCTCCCAGTTCTTCCAATTCTGTGAATATAAATTTCTGGAGTTTCAGGAATGTCATAATTATAAATATGTGTAATACCATTAACGTCAATTCCTCTTGATGCAACATCAGTTGCGATTAAATATTGAAGTTTTGCGTTTTTAAAAGATCTCATTATTCTTTGTCTAACATTTTGTTTTATATCACTATGAAGAACGGCACAATTATATTTTTTTTTGTCCATTGCTTCATATAAATCATTTGCACGCCTTTTAGTTCTACAAAAGATAATCGCAAGAAAAGGATTTGAATTATCAAGTTCGTTAAGAAGTGCTTCTTGTTTCCATCTATCTGATGATGTAATTATTTTTTGATTAATTTCATTAAGTGTAATATTTTCTTTTTTTGCAGCAAATTCCTTTGGATTTTTCATAATTCTATAAGCTAATTTTTTTACTTTAGAATTTAAAGTTGCTGAAAAACATAATATTTGCTTATTTTTATTTGTTTTTTCTAAAATTATATCGATTTCGTTTTTAAAACCAATTAATAGCATTTGATCTGCTTCATCAAGAACTAAAGTTTTCAAATGAGTTAAATCAATAGTTTCGCGGTTTAAATGATCAATTAATCTTCCGGGAGTAGCAATAATTAAATCGATTTTACGATTTAATTTTCTTAGTTGAGAACCTATATTTTGACCTCCGTAAATTGATAATATATTGATATTGTGGTTTTCGCTAAGTTTTTTTGCTTCGGATGTAATTTGTATTGCTAATTCTCTAGTTGGAGTAATAATTAAACCTTGAATATGTTTAGAATCATTACTGAAATTTTGAAACATAGGCAGTAAAAATGCTAATGTTTTGCCTGTTCCAGTTTGAGCTTCAGCAATTACATCAAAATTATTAATTATATGATTAATTGTTAAATTTTGAATAGGTGTTGGTGTAGTAATATGTTGTTTTTTTAAATTGTTGATTAATGTGGCATTTAAGCCGAATTGTTTAAAGTTATTCATAATATTTTCCTTTTATTTTATATAATTATTTTCATTTTTGTAACTTTTAGAGTGTATCATAGATTTATAAATAATAAAATAATATTTTATTTTATTTTTTTGAATAGTAAAAATATTTTAGGGTAGATATATCTTTGAAAGGTGTGATTTTATGAAAAAGAGTATATTGTCTATTTTATTAGTTTTTATCATGATTTTAGTGAGTTGTAGTAATATGGATGAGAGCAAAGATGATAATAAAATTGAAGATAATTTAAATAATGAAATAAATAATGATATTGAAAAAGACGGTGAAGATGATTCAATTTATCATATATATATTGATGCTGATTGGGATACTGAATGTGAATCTAGTGAAATTATTGAACTGGGTATAAAAACAGCTTTATATGAAAATGATTATATGTTAAATGGTAAAAAAGTGAAAATTATTAGAGTAAATCATAAAACAAATCCTGACATTGATTTATATAATTTACAAAATACAATTATTAAAGATGAAAAAACTTTAGCTGTTTTTACTGGATTGCACTCGCCTCCAATAATTGCAAATAAAGATTTTATTAATAATAATCAAATTTTAACATTAGATCCTTGGGCAACTGGAACTACGATTACTAGAAGTTATCCTTCTAATTGGATTTTCAGGCTTTCAATTGATGGGAAATATGCTGGAAAAAAAATTATTGATTATGCATTTGAAAATAAAAAAAATACAAAATTTGCAATTTGCGTAGTTGATGATGAATGGGGAAAGTCAAATATTATTAGTATGGAATCAAGAATTAAAGAATTGAATTTAAATGAACCAATGATTTATGAAATTCCATTACATTCTACTGCTCTTGAACTTAAGGGTATAATAAGAGAGATATCAAACAATGATATGGACTCAATTTTAATGATTGCACACCCTAGTGATTCAGTAGTATTTGTTAAAGCAATGAGCGAAGTAGATGAAAAATATAACTTACCAATTTTAAGTTATTGGAGTGTTACAAGTAAAACATTTTTAGATGCATTTACCGATATTGATAATGAAAATTATTTTGATATTTCAAAAGTTGATTTAAGTTTTTTGCAAACGAAATTTACAATTATTGAAGATTTAATAGATTTTGATGATGATTTTAAAAATGAAGAAAATGATCTGTGTTCTGAAATTAATAAAGCGGAAGATATTATTCAACCGCAAGGATTTGTACATGCTTATGATTTAACAAAAATATTAATTGAAGCCGCAAATGAAGTGAAACTATCAGGAAATGCTAAAAAAGATAAAATAAAAATTCATTATGCGTTGGAAAATCTTGAGCATCCAGTTAGCGGAATCATTAAAACCTATAATAAACCTTTTAGTAAATATTCAACTGATAATGATGATGCTCATGAAGCGTTAGATATAAGTGATTATATTATTTTGAAATTTGATGAAAACGGTAAAGTGATTGAACCCTAAGAATTGAGGCGTTATATGAAAACTTATTCTATAAAGAAAACATTTTCAACTTATATTATTATTGTTTTTTTAGTGATATTAATGATGTTTGTTTCGATGAGTGTTATTTTATTTAATAGTTCAATAAGTGAAATAAGTGAAAATCAGTCAATTAGTAATTTAAATTCAATATCGTCGTTAATTTATAGGTATGTTGGTAATAATAGGATAATGGTTAAAAATTTAGCTTCAGATAAATTTTTAATAAATGGACTAGTTAATAGAAAATATTATTTTTCTGATACTATTGAATATTTAAAAAATTATAAATTTTCGGATGAAAATTATCCAACTAAAGTATTTGACTTTAAAGGTGAAACTTTAGTATCAATTGGTGAAGAAATACCACTATCGGAAAAAGGAAAAATTATTCAATTATTAGACGGTTCTATAAATGGTTTTTCAGATGCAATAGTTGTTGATGGAGTTTCTTATATAAGAATATATGAACCTATTAAAAGTCAAGAAAGTATTCAAGGAGGAATAATGGTTGCTCTTCCTTTACGTGAAAATCTTTTTAATAGTGTTAGCATAGGTGCTAATGATTTGTTTTATTTAAAAGATAGAAATGAAAATATTTTAATTGAGATCGGAAATGTTGATAGCGAGTTTAAGAATGTTTTTATTAAGGAGACAGATTCGGAATATACTCGGAAATTAAATGATATTGGAATAGAATTATTTTATATTACTGTGCCTAGTGAATTAATTAAATTGAGAAATGAATTTATAAAAATAATAATTACTGTAGGTCTTATTAGTGTATTAATTGCTATTTGGATGTCGCTTAAATTTGGAAACAAATATTTTGTAAAACCACTTTCGATGCTACAAAAAAAGGTTAGCAATATTGGAAAAACAGGTGAGGAATTCAATGTGGATTTAAAAATTGAAAGTAGTATTAGTGAAATAGATGTATTAAATAAAGCTTTTGATAAAACATCAAAGGAAATTATTAGTTATCAAAACGAATTAGAAAATAATCTAAAGGAATTAGAGCAAGCTAAAAATCAAATTGTAGAAGCTGAAAAATTAGCAGCGCTTGGGCATTTAGTTGCAGGTATTGCACATGAAGTGAATACACCGTTGGGAGTAAGCGTTACAGCAAATTCATATATTATAAAAAGTGTTAATAAAATAACGGATAAACTTGGAAGTGGTGAATTATCAAGAGAAGATCTTAATAAATATTTAAGTGCAATATCAAATTCTTCTGAAATGTTAGAAAATAACTTAAATAGAGCTGCAACATTGATTGGAGATTTTAAATCAATTTCTTCTACACAAATAACCGGAGTTATTGAAAAATTTAATTTTAAAAATTATCTTAATAAAATTTGTAATGTTCTTTTGCCTCTTTATAAAAGAAAAGTTTCAAAGATTATAATAGAATGTGATGATGAAATGGAAATAAAAAACAAAGAAGGTGTTTTCTCACAAATTTTCACTAACTTAATTAATAATTCAGTAATACATGGTATGAAGGATCTTGAAGTTGGAAATATTAAAATTTCTGTATTTGAGAAGGAAAATGAATATGAAGTTGTTTATCATGATAATGGATGTGGAATTTCAGAGGATATAATGTCAAAAGTGTTTGAACCTTTTTTTACTACTGACAGATCTGGCGGAGTGGGGCTTGGTTTATTTATAACATATAATCTTATAAGAAATGAGTTAAATGGAAATATTTTAATAAAAAATTGTGAGCAGGGAGGTATGAAATTTATTATTACATGGCCTAAGTAAACGGAGAGGATATTGAGTATGCTTAATTGGAGTGAGCTTGAAAAAGCTGTAAATGAATGTAAAAAATGTGAATTATACAAAATGAGAAATAATATTGTTATGGGTGATGGTGATAAGAAAGCCGATTTATTAATAATTTCTGAAGCACCTGGGAAACAAGAAGATTTAACTGGTAAACCTTTTGTTGGAAAATCAGGTTTATTATTAGATAAAATTTTAGCATCTGTTGATTTAAAAAGAGATGAAATATATCTTGCGAATATTGTTAAATGTAGACCGCCAAATAATAGAAATCCAAAAGAAAGTGAAAGGCAATTATGTTTACCATATTTAAGGAATCAATTTGCATTAATTAAACCTAAAATAATAGTATGTTTAGGTAGAGTTTCTGCACAAACAATAATTGAACCATCATTTAAAATAACTAAGCAAAGAGGAATATGGTATGAAAGAAAAAATTGCTTAATTATTGCAACTTATCATCCGGCAGCATTACTTAGAGATTCAACAAAAAAACGTGATGTTTGGGAAGATTTTAAAAATATAAAAAGTAAATATGATGAATTAAAAAAGACTCAATTATGAGTCTTTTTTACTAAAAAGTATTAAGAATGTTAATGATACTCTTTTTAATATTTGAATTTGCACAAAGGATAATACCTTCACCTTCGAATTGAAATTTATTACCTTTATATCTATAAATTTGACCACCGGCTTCTTTTATAAATAAAAGACCAGGTTCTAGCTCCCAAATATTTTTTGAAAATATTATATGAGCTTGATTTTTTCCGCTAGCAACAAATGAAAAATCAATTGATGATGCGCCTTGTATTCTGGTTTTTAAGCATTTATCATTTAAAATTTCAATTAACTCTAGTTGATGTTTTCTGCTGGATCTATTTGAATTACTAAAATCTCCAAAAGAAACTATTGAATTTTTAAGAGTTTTTTTAGTGTTAAGTTTATATTTTTTATAATTTACAAAATAGCCATTATCTTTTAATGCGTAATGAAATTCATTAAATTTCGGGAAATACATTGTTGAAAAAATAGCTGTTTTTTTATAAAGTAATGCCATTTGTATTCCGAAAAGTGGTGAATTATTCGAAAAATTTATTGTTCCATCAATTGGATCAATAACCCATGTGTATTCATCAGTAAGATTTTCATTTATCGATTCCTCGGCTATTATTTTGTGATTAGAAAATCGCAATTTAAGTTTATTTATAATAAAAGCTTCCATTAGAAGGTCTTTTTTTGTAATTAAATCTTGAGGACCTTTGTCTGATG
Organism: Peptostreptococcaceae bacterium; assembly: GCA_027064135.1. GTDB lineage: Bacteria > Bacillota > Clostridia > Peptostreptococcales > Acidaminobacteraceae > HSG29. Next base: position 14,296 of record JAMOQG010000136.1, read on the forward strand.
TTTCCATTTCGATATCTTCATTTAGTAAAATGTTATTTGTGCCTTCTATAAATATGTTTTCAATATATTTAATATCGTAATTATTTATCATTATTATCCTTTTTTATATCTGAAATGTGATTCATTAAATAATCAAAATCACCATAATTCGGATATTTTTCTTTTCCTATAATTAAAGTGTTTATTGCTTCTGAATAATCTTCCGTTTGTATTTGTGTTAGACCTTTATATATATAATATTTTACTGAATCTTTATAATTATCAATGCTTAAATAAGTAATTCCAAGTGTTAATAAAGGAATAAGTAAAAATGCAATTAGTTTTCTTTTTAAATTAAATTTATAATTTTTAACATGAACTACATAAGTTATAATTATTCCGCCAATTAAACCGCCTAAATGGCCAAAATTATCAATACTAGGGTTAATTACTCCTAAAACTAAATTTAGTACAATTAAAACCAGAAAACTATTACCATATATTTTTTTATAATTTTCTTTAAAATTAAAATATAGAAATATATGAGCACCAAGAAGCCCAAAAACAGCTCCAGATGCACCAGCTGAAATTGATGAATTAAAAATAAAACTTGTAAGTGAAGAAATAAATCCTGAGAATATATAAATTATTAAAAATTTACTTTTCCCAAATATGGTCTCTATATCTCTTCCTAAAATATAAATTGCTAAGCAATTAAATCCTAAATGATAAAAACCCAAATGGAGAAAAATTGGTGTAAAAAACCTAAAATACTCCCCATCTGCAATTAAATAATTAACTTTTGCTCCAAAATTTACTATTGTTTTAGTTGAAAATGATGTATCAACTAAAAACATAATTATAAAAATAATTATATTAATTCCAATTAAATATTCAGAAATACTTAATTTTTTTATTTTATTTATGATAAGTCACCTCTTTATTTAAAAATTCTTTTTTCAAATTCTCTAGCAGTTTTAGTTGCTGCAATACCACCTTCTGCAGTTTCTTTTAAATCAGGATGCATTTTTTTACCAACTCTATACATTGCTTCGACTACTTCGTCAAAAGGTATTTTAGTTTCGATTCCAGCTAAAGCCATATCGGCTGAAAGCATTGCATTTGAGACGCCTAATGCATTTCTTTTAGCGCATGGAAGTTCAACTAACCCTGCTACTGGATCACAAACAAGACCTAAAACGTTTTTTAAAGTAAAACTTGCGGCTGATAAAGATTGAGTGGGATTACCACCTAATAGTTCTACAAGCGCTCCAGCAGCCATTGCAGATGCACTTCCTGTTTCTGCTTGACAACCGCCTTCTGCGCCTGAAACCGTAGCATTTTTTGTAATAATATAACCTATTGCTGAAGCTGTAAAAAGTGCTTCATTTATTTTTTGATTTGATATATTAAATCTTTTTGCAGTTGAAATTATAGTTGCAGGTAATATTCCAGAAGAACCTGCAGTTGGAGCTGCTACAATTTTACCCATTTTTGAATTTTCTTCCATTACAGAAAGAGCATTTATAACACCTGTAAGAACACTTTTTCCTGAAATAGTATTATATTTTAAATAATATTCATGTAACATTTTTGCTTCGCCGCCTATTAAGCCTGTAAAAGATAATTTCGAATCTTTTTTACCATTTTCGATAGATTCTTCCATTACAGTTCTTGTTTCATCCATTTTACTAAAAATTTCTTTTTTTGTTAAATCAAATTGCGATATCTCTCTTTCAATCATAACCTCTGAAATAAGAAGGTTTTTTTTATTGCAAATTGCAAGCAATTCTTTTCCTGATGTGAAATTCATAGTTCCCCCTTAAAAAAGATATATTTTATTAACGGCTTCAATTTTTGATAATAGTAAATCTTTAATTGAATTATCAAATATTTTATCTACTTCGATAATCATGGTAGCTGTATTGTTTGATTCATCTTTTAAAACGCTCATTGTTGAAATATTTAAATTTTTTTCTGCTAATACTGCAGTTACTTTTGCAACAACACCTGGAACATCTTTATGAACAGTAATAATTGTAGGAGCGTTGCCTGAGAATTTCACATTTAATCCATTAAGCATATTAATTTCCATTGCGCCTCCTCCTGTTGAGGTGCCTTGTATAGTTGTTATGGTATTTTCATTTGAAGTCATCTCGATTAATACAGTGTTAGGATGAACATCCCCTAGGTCTTTTTCAATGAATTTGAATTCTAAATTTCTCTCTTTTGCAATTTCAAATGAATGTCTGATTCTTTTATCTTTTTCATCAAAACCTAAAATTCCACCTAAAAGAGCTTTATCTGTTCCGTGACCTTTATGAGTTTTTGCAAAAGAACCGTGAAGATAAAAAATAACACTTTTAATATTGTTATTAGCAATTTTATTTGCTACTAATCCGATTTTTGCTGCGCCTGCAGTATGTGAACTGGATGGGCCAATCATAATGGGTCCTAAACAATCAAATGTTGAAATGCTCATAGCGACCTCCTTATTTAATGATAGTTTCTAATGATAAGATAATCATATCGTTAAGAGCACGTTCTTTTTGCTCACTTGTAATTGTTTTGCCTGTTAAAATAGAATCACTAATTGTTAAAATTGATAATGCATCGACGTTATATTTACTTGCAATGGTAAATAATGCTGAGGTTTCCATTTCGACTGCAAGAACATTGTAATCTTTCCATGGATTTGGGAATTCTTTATTAAAAGAATAAAAACTATCGCTTGTTAAAATAGTTCCGCTTTTGATTTCGGTATTTAATTCTTCAGATGCTTTTAGTGCGTTTTTAAAAAGTTTAAAGCTTGCTGTTGGTGCATAAGTATCAAATCCGAAAATTTTATTATTTAAATTTGAATTTGAACATGAACTCATAGGCACTAGAACATCCATTATTTTAATATCTTCCTGTATTGAACCGGAAGTACCGATTCTTATTAAATTTTTTACATCATAATCATTAATTAATTCTGTTATATAAATACTAATTGAAGGAACGCCCATACCAGTACCTTGAACTGAAACTTTATGGCCTTTATATGTGCCGGTATAACCAAACATACCTCTTACATTGTTATATTTTACACTGTTTTCTAAAAAATTTTCTGCTATGTACTTTGCTCTTAGAGGGTCTCCTGGTAATAATACTTTGTCTGCTATTTCGCCTTTTTTTGCTTCTAAATGAAAACTCATTATATCATCCTTCCTTTATAATTCTTCGTAAAGTTTATTATATCACGAGTATGTGTATGAATCTATAATAAAAAAGAATATATTGTTTTGTGAAGCTATGATAAAATTAGAGAAATTAGTATAAAAGGTGTGGAGGATAAAATGACTTATTTAGGTGAAATTTCAGCATTTGCAGCAGCAATATGTTGGACAATGACTGCAATCAATTTTGAGATAGCAGGAAAAGAAGTGGGAGCTAATACTGTTAATATAATGAAATTAGTAATATCTTTTTTAATTTTAACTTTGATGTTAATGGTTACTAAGAATGATGTTTTTTTACAAACCGTTTCACCAGAGAGTTGGGTTTATTTAATGATTTCTGGAGTAATAGGGTTTGTTCTTGGAGATATATTTTTAATTAAAGCTTTTATTTTAATTGGATCTAGAATATCTCTTTTAATTATGTCATCTGTACCACCAATTTCGGCAATTCTAGGATATCTAGTATTTGGCGAAGTATTATCACTTTATTCAGTGATTGGTATGATTATAACTATTTTTGGTATTTCAGTAGTATTAGTTGTAAAAGATTCAAATAAAAGAGAAATTAAATTATCCCATCCTATAAAAGGAATTGTTTATGCTTTAATAGGAGCTTTTGGACAAGCGGTAGGGTTGATTTTTTCGAAGCTTGGAATGGGAGATTTAAATATACTTGTAGCTACTCAAGTAAGAATGATTGCGGGTATTATAGGCTTAGTTATTATTTTTATGATAAATAAAGAATTTTATAAAATAAAAAATGTTTTTAAATCAAAAAAAGTTATGATTAGTATATTGATTGGATCGTTTTTTGGTTCTACTTTAGGTGTTGTTTTTTCTCTTCTTGCAATTAAATATACAGCTGTAGGGGTTGCATCAACGATTATGGCACTTGCGCCTATACTTGTAATACCTATTTCAATTAAAGTGTTTCATGAAAAAGTTGGTAGAAAAGCTATATTGGGAGCTTTTATTGCAATATTAGGAGTAACTGTGTTAGTGTTTGCTTAAAAGTGCAATAAAAAACGCACTAATCGATGATTAGCACGTGATATGCAGTCTTCTGGGGAAAATTGACGGTTATTTAGCCACAGAGTTTAACATTTTTTGATATTGAGCAATTTTTCTAGCTGCTTTGTTTTTGTGAAAAAGGTTTATTTCGCTAAATTGATGATATTTCTTTTCTAATTGTCTGAAGAATTTAGTTGCTTCTTCAACGTTGTTTTCAGCGATTGTTCTATTAAAATCTTTTTCTAAGAATTTAATATCCTTTTTTCTTTTTGCATTAGCTTCAGTTTTAGTTTTAGTAACTTTAACTCTTTTTTTAGCTGATTGAATAATCGGCATGATTTTCACCCCCTAGATGATTTAACATATAAATGCTAACATGAAATTAAATAAAAATCAAGTAATATTTATTTGAAATACATGTTTATTTTTCTTTAGTACGCTCGAGTAGTTATTATATTATAAAAAAGTTAAAAATGCAATAATAAAATAAAAAAAATTCAATTCATTTTTGTTAATAGGATATTCTTATGATATAATTACTGAAGTGAGTTTAGGGAGGCGTATATGGTAAGTGAACGACAATCAAGAATTAGAAATTTTTCAATAATTGCACATATAGATCATGGAAAATCTACTTTAGCAGATAGATTAATTGAAACTACAGGGCAATTGACTAAAAGAGAGATGGAAGAACAAATACTAGATACAATGGAATTAGAAAGAGAACGCGGAATTACAATAAAATTACAGACAACAAGATTAAAATATGTTGCTAAAGATGGAATAGAATACATATTAAATTTAATTGATACTCCAGGACATGTGGATTTCACATATGAAGTTTCAAGAAGTTTAGCTGCATGCGAAGGTGCGGTTTTAGTTGTTGACGCATCACAGGGAGTTGAAGCACAAACAATGGCAAATGTACATTTGGCAGATGAAGTTGGACTTGAGATAGTTCCGGTTCTAAATAAAATTGACTTGCCTAGTGCAAGACCAGATGAAATCATTCAAGAAATTGAGGATGATTTAGCAATACTTGCTGAAGATGCACCAAGAATTTCAGCTAAAGAAGGAATAAATATTGAAGATGTACTTGAAGCAATTGTTAAAAAAATTCCTGCGCCAAATGGAGATGAAAATAAACCGTTAAAAGCATTGATTTTTGATTCAATTTACAATTCATATACTGGTGCTATTGCATATGTAAGAGTGTTTGATGGCCAAGTTAAAAAAGGCGATAAGATTAAAATGATGTCGAACGAAGTTGAATATGAAGTGACTGAAGTAGGAATACATGCGCCTTACAAGAAAAAAGTTGACGTTTTACGAGCTGGTGAAGTAGGTTATATTACAGCGAGTATAAAAAATGTTAAAGATTGCAATGTTGGAGACACTTTAACAAATGCTGAAAATCCAACAGAAAAACCTATGCATGGATATAAAAAAGTAACGCCAATGGTATATTGTGGAATATATCCGCTTGGCGATCAAAAAGTTGATGATATTAGAGATGCACTTGAAAAACTTCAATTAAACGATGGATCTTTAGTATATGAGGCAGAAACTTCTGTGGCTTTAGGTTATGGTTTTAGATGTGGTTTTTTAGGGCTTTTACATTTAGAAATTATTCAAGAAAGAATGATTAGAGAATTTAATTTAGATATTATTTCAACATCTCCAAGTGTAATATATAATGTAGTGTTAAATAGTGGAGAAAAAATTAAAGTTCAAAATCCTTCAAATCTTCCTGATTTGACATTGATTAGATATATGGAAGAGCCGATAGTTAAAGCTGATATAATGGTTCTTAAGGAATATGTTGGAAACGTAATGGCTCTTTGCGAAGAGCGTAGAGGAACAATGCTTGATATGCATTATTTAGATGAGAAGAAAATGATGCTTAATTATGAACTTCCGTTAAATGAAGTGATTTATGATTTTTTTGATACTCTCAAATCAATTACAAAAGGTTATGGTTCTTTGGATTATGAGCTTTTAGAATATAGAGAATCGGATCTAGTAAAAATTGATATTTTAATAAATAAAGAAAGAATTGATGCGTTTTCAATGATACTTCATAGATCAAGTGCAGTTTATAGAGGAAGAAGAATATGTAAGAAGTTGCAAGAAACAATTCCTAAGCATATGTTTGCAATTCCTATTCAAGCGGCAATTGGCAGTAATGTTATCGCAAGGGAAAATGTCAAAGCGATGAGAAAAGATGTTACTTCAAAATGTTATGGTGGAGATATAACTCGTAAGAAAAAACTTCTTGAAAAACAGAAGAAAGGTAAAAAACGAATGCAGAAATTTGGAAAAGTAGATGTGCCACAAAATGCATTCTTAGAAGTGTTAAAATATGATGATGAAAATAAATAAAGAAATATTGGGAATATATATTCATATACCATTTTGCAAATCGAAATGCATATATTGTGATTTTGTATCTGTTACTAATCAGACTTTAATAGATAAATATTTTGAGTATCTATTAAAAGAGATTGAGATGTATAAAGAAGTTTTAAATCGATTTAAAGTTGTTACAATTTATTTTGGTGGGGGAACTCCTTCATTAGTGAATGGATTATATATTGAAAAAGTGATTAATAAAATAAAGAAATATAATGATTTAGATAAACTTTTAGAATTTACAATTGAAGTTAATCCTGGAACGATAAATCGCAAAAAAATAGAAATTTATAAAAAGATCGGAATAAATAGAATTAGTATAGGACTTCAAAGTACAAATAATAATATTTTGAAAATGCTTGGTAGAATTCACGATTATGAAGAATTTTTAGAAAGCTATAATTTAATTAGAGAAGTTGGATTTAATAATGTCTCTCTTGATTTAATGTTTGGACTTCCAAATCAAACGATTGAAATGTTTGAAAGTTCAATTGATAAAGTTATAAAACTTAATCCAGAACATATTTCAGCCTATAGTTTAAAAGTAGAAGAAAGCACAAAACTTTATAAGTTAATAGAAAAAGGTATTTTAGAAGAACCTAATGAAGAATTAGATAGAAACATGTATGAATTATTAATTGATAAATTAGGTGAAAATAAATATAATCTATATGAAATATCAAACTTTTCTAAAAAAGGATTTGAGTCAAAACACAATATGATTTATTGGAAAAGAGAAAATTATCTTGGATTAGGATTGGCTGCTCATGGATTTGTTGATAATAAAAGATATGGAAATGTAATTTCTTTTGATGAATATTTTAATATTATTGATAATGAAACGAAACCCATTGAAGAGGTTTCAGATATTTGCGAAGAAGAAAATTTATTTGAGGAAATTATGTTAGGTCTTAGACTATTAAGGGGAATTAATTATAAAGAAATTAATAAAAAATATAATATTGATTTCATCAAGGAACATAATCAAGAAATAGTTGAGCTTTTAGAAGAAAAAATGATTGAAATGAATAATGAACGCATGTGGATAACTGAAAAAGGAATGAGTATTAGCAACACTATTATAACTAAACTAATTTGAATTAGCACTCTTTTAAAAAGAGTGCTATAATTTCCTTGACAAATAAAAAAACAAATAGTATAATCTTAATTAGCAAAAGGAAATACCGACTGCTAATTTTTTTTATTTTGCAATTAGCACTCTGATTAAGAGAGTGAAAAAAATAAGAAAAAATACTTGACAATAGTAAAAAATAAGTTTAGTATAGCGTTGTTGGCAGAAAAACTACGAGAGTGCTAAGGTGATTAAATGGCTATGGATGAAAGAAAATTAAAAATATTGCATTTAGTAATTAAAGATTTTATTGTAAATGCTGAGCCTGTAGGATCTAAGACTATTAAAGAAAAAAGTTCGTTAGGAGTTTCATCTGCGACTATTAGAAATGAAATGGCTGGTTTGGAAGCTCTTGGATATTTAAAGCAACCATATACATCGTCCGGAAGGATACCTTCTGAACTAGGGTATAGGGTTTATGTTGATAATTTAATGAAATTGGATGTTTTAGATTATAATCAAAGACAGATAATAAAAAAATTGCTTTTAGGAAATGTTATTGAAGTTGAAGATGTTATAAAGGAAGCGTTGGAAATTTTAACGCAGATGACTGATATGACAACTTTGGTTACTCTTCCGCAGTTTAATAAATCAAAATTGACTAATTTGAAATTAATTAATATTAATTATTCTAAAGTACTTTTAGTATTTGTTTCTGATACTGGTATTGTAAAAAACATTCAGTTGCCTCTTGAAGGAATTAGTCAAGATGTACTTGATTTGATTAGTAATGTGATGCTTAAAAAATTACAAGGTTCTAATATAAGTGAAATAACGGTTAAAAAAATCAGTAAAATTAAATCAGAACTTCCACATTTTAGAGAAGTAATTGATTATATTGTTCCTGTATTAAAAGAAACTTTAAAAAATATGGATGATATAGAAGTGAAACTTGATGGAATAAATAAAATTTTTGATTTACCTGAATTTCAAGATGTAAAAAAAGTAAAAGAATTTTTAACGACGTTGGAAGATAAAAATGTTTTAAGAAATTTATTAAGTTGCGAGCTTGATCAAAATATATCTATAAAAATTGGAGAGGAAGTTGGTCTTGAAGAAATAAATGGATGTAGTATGATATCGGCCGGCTATAAAATAAATGGGTTTCAAGCAGGACGGATTGGTGTTATTGGTCCTATAAGAATGAATTACCCTAGTGTAATATCGACTGTTAATTATGTCGCTGAGACATTAACAAAAATATTTTCAGGAATACATTTATAAGAGGTGAATTTAATGGAAAATGAAAACGAAATAAAAGAAGATGTTTTAGAAGAAAATGAAGAAAATGAAGAAACAGAAGAAAATGTAGAAATGGAAGAAAACGAAGAAACGGAAGAAATTGAAAAAGAAGTAGAAGTTGAGATTGTTGAGGAAAAATCTGAAATGGAAATTTTAAAAGAAGAAGTAGCAGCAAGTAAAGACAGATATTTGAGACTTCAAGCTGAATTTCAAAATTTTAAAAAAAGAAATGAAAAACAGAGGCGAGATTTAATTAAATATTCTCATGGTGAAGTTATAAAAGATATTTTACCAATTATTGATAATTTTGAAAGAGCTATTGATTCTTCAAAAGAGGGTTCAAATTCCGAATCACTTCTTGAAGGTATAGAGCTTATTAAGAAAAGTTTTGATGAATTTTTAAATAATCAAAAAGTTGAAATTGTTAAAACTATTGGAGAAAAATTTGATACAAAATATCATCATGCAGTAATGCAGGAAAAAAGTGAAGAACATGAAGATAATGAAATAATACAAGAACTTCAAAAAGGATATCTTTTAGAAGGGAAAGTATTGAGATATGCAATGGTAAAAGTTGCTTCAAATAAATAATTATTAGAATTTTAAGGAGGAATAAAATGAGTAAAGTAATAGGTATCGATTTAGGAACAACAAATTCGTGCGTTTCAGTTATGGAGGGTGGAGATCCAACAATAATTCCAAATGCTGAAGGAAATAGGACTACACCATCGATTGTAGCTTTTACAGAAGATGGAGAAAGATTGGTTGGAGAAACAGCAAAAAGACAAGCAATTACAAATCCTGAGGGAACAATTAGTTCAATAAAAAGACATATGGGTTTAGATTATAAAAAAGAAGTACACGGAAAGAAATTAACACCTGAAGAGGTTTCAGCAATGATTTTGCAAAAATTAAAAGCTGATGCAGAAAGTTATTTAGGAGAAACTGTTAATGAGGCTGTAATTACAGTTCCAGCATATTTTTCAGATGCTCAAAGACAAGCTACTAAAGATGCAGGTAAAATTGCTGGTTTAGAAGTAAAAAGAATTATAAATGAGCCAACTGCTGCTTCTTTATCATATGGACTTAATAAAAAAGAAGCTCAACAAAAAATATTAGTATTTGACTTAGGTGGCGGAACGTTTGACGTTTCTATTCTTGAAGTAGGAGACGGAGTATTTGAGGTGTTAGCTACAAATGGAGATAATCATTTAGGTGGAGACGATTTTGACGAAGTTTTAATGAATTATATTGCTGACGATTTTAAGAATAAAAACGGAATTGATTTAAGAAATGATAAAATGGCTCACCAAAGATTAAAAGAGGCTGCTGAAAATGCTAAGAAAGAGTTATCTTCTAAGCAAGTTACAAATATTAATTTACCATTTGTTACAGCTAATCAAAGTGGACCGCTTCATTTGAATATGGATATTAAAAGATCAATTTTTGAAAATTTAACTTCAAGTTTAGTTGAAAGAACTACTGGACCTACTAGAAAAGCATTACAAGATTCAGGTTTAACTGCTTCTGAAATTGATGAAGTAATATTAGTTGGTGGATCTACAAGAATTCCAGCGGTACAAGAAGCTGTTAAAAAAATTACTGGTAAAGATGCTCATAAAGGTATTAATCCAGATGAATGTGTAGCAATTGGAGCTGCTGTTCAAGCAGGTGTATTAACTGGTGAAGTAAATGATGTATTATTACTTGATGTAACGCCATTATCTTTAGGAATTGAAACTTTAGGTGGAGTGTTTACTAAACTTATTGACAGAAATACTACTATTCCTACTAAGAAAAGTCAAATATTTTCAACTGCACAAGATAATCAAAATGCAGTAGATATTCATGTTTTACAAGGTGAAAGACAAATGGCAACTGGTAATATTACACTTGGAAGATTCCAACTTGATGGTATTCCACCAGCAAAAAGAGGAATTCCTCAAATTGAAGTAACATTTGATATTGATTCAAATGGTATTGTAAATGTACATGCTAAAGATAAAGGTACTGGTAAAGAACATCATATTACTATTACATCTTCAACAAATTTAAATGAAGAAGAAATTGAAGCGAAAATTAGAGAAGCTGAAGAACATGCTGAAGAAGATAAAGCTCAAAAAGAATTAATTGAAGCTCAAAATACTGCTGATTCATTAGTATATCAAACTGAAAAAACTATTAATGATGAAAAAATTGATATTACTGAAGAAGAAAAAACTACTATACAAGCAAAAGTAGATGCTATTAAAGAGGTAAAAGATAAAGACGATGTTGAAGCAATAAATAAAGCTGTTGAAGAATTAAATGAAGCTTTTGCTCCAATTGCACAGAAAATGTATCAGCAAGAAGCGGCACAGCAACAGGCACAGCAAGGTCCGGCTGACGAACAGCCACAGGATGATGTTGAAGATGCTGATTACGAAGTAGTAGACTAATTATATTAGGCGCCTTTTAGGTGCCTATATACTTATTTCTGGGAGTGTGATTTATTTTGAGTAAAAGAGATTATTATGATGTGCTAGGCGTTGGAAAAAGCGCCGATGAAGCAGAACTTAAGAAAGCTTATAGAAAAAAAGCTATGAAATATCATCCTGATAGAAATTCAGGCGATAAAGAGGCTGAAGAGAAATTTAAAGAAATTAATGAAGCTTATGAAGTTTTAAGCGATCAAGAAAAAAGAAATATGTATGATCAATTTGGACATGCTGGAGTGAATCAACAGGGTGGCTTTGGTGGCGGCGGATTTGGTGGCGGCGGATTTGAAGATATTATAAATGAAATGTTTGGTGGCGGTTTCGGCGGTTTCGGTGGTGGCGGAAGAAGTTCAAGAAACAGGCCTCAAAAAGGAAAAAATATTCAAGTAAATGTTACAATATCTTTTAAAGAAGCTGCATTTGGAACTAAAAAAGATATTGAGTTTTATCGTACTGAAGAATGTTCAACATGTAATGGAACTGGCGCTGAACCTGGAACTAAAAAACATACTTGCGATAAATGTGGCGGAAGTGGTGAAATAAGATATAAACAAAGAAGTTTATTTGGTGAATCCATTTCGGTAGCAGCTTGTGATAAATGTAATGGTTCGGGAGAGATATATGAAACTCCATGTCATACATGTAAAGGTCATGGAAAAGTTAAGAAAAGTAAAAAAATTGAAGTTAATATTCCTGCTGGAATCTATCATGGCGCTAAAATGAATCTTCGTGGCGAAGGTGATTTAGGTTCAAAAGGTGGTCCTAGGGGTGATGTTTATGTAGTTGTGAGCGTAATGCCACATGAAATTTTCAAAAGAGATGGTGATGATGTATTTTGTGAAATACCTATTACATTCACTCAAGCTGCGCTTGGAAGTGAGATAGTTGTACCAACTTTAGAAGGTAAAATTTCAATTACTGTTGCTCCAGGAACTCAAAGTGGAAAACAATATAGATTAAAGAATAAAGGATTCCCTGTACTTAACGGTTATGGAAAAGGAAATCAATATGTAAGAGTTCAAGTAGAAGTTCCTAAAAACTTAAATGCGAAACAAAAAGAACTTTTAAAAGACTTTGAAAAGCAAACATCAAATACAAAAGGATATACTCAAAAGGATAATTTTTTTGAAAAAGTAAAAAGAATGTTTAGTTAAATAAAAAGTGGTTAAATCTATTAGATATAACCGCTTTTTTGTAGTATAATGACTGATGTAATAGATAGCGAGTGTGATAATATGAAATGGTATGAAATTTCCATAAAAACAGACGGAAAGTATTCAGAGATAGTATCAAATTTTTTTCATTTAAATGGATCAAACGGAGTATTAATTGAAGATAATAAGAAAATAGATTTAGATAATGATACTGGTGAAATATATATTGATGAAGATAAATTTGATGAATCTTTGAGAGATGTTGTAGAGGTTAAAGGTTATTATAATGAGGTTGAAGATGTTATTAAATTAATAAAGGAAGAATTAGATTTATCGAAAATTGAAATAAGTTATTTTGAAATTAATGATGAATGGAAACAGAAATGGAAAGAAGGATTTAAAAAAATAAAAATAACTGATGATATTTTGATTAAACCTTCATGGGATAAAAACAAATATGATGAAAAAATTCAAATAAAAATTGATCCAGGAATGGCTTTTGGAACTGGAACACATGGAACTACAAGTTTATCTATAAAAATGATTGAAAAATATTTAAAAAAAGATGATAAAGTTTTAGATGTAGGTTGCGGAAGTGGAATTTTATCAATTGTTGCTTCAAAGCTTAATGCAAAGAAAATTGTTGCAATTGATATAGACGAAGAAGCTATAAAAGCATCGAAAGAAAATTTTATAATGAATAATGTAGATAATGTTGAACTTTTAATTGGAAATTTAAAAGATTTGTATTTTAAAAAAACGGATATACTAGTTGCGAATATTTTAAGTGAGATACTTGTTATGTTAATAAAAGATTTTGTTAATGTTTTAGATGAAAATTCAATTTTTATTTCATCTGGAATTATTATTGAAAAAGTAGATTTAATAAAGGAAATTTATATTGAAAATGGGCTTGAAATTATAGATGAAGATAGAGATGGCGATTGGGCTGTAATTGTTGCAAAGAAAAAGAAATAGGTGGAAAGAATGAAAATAAACAAAACGGTTGCCTTTATGACTTTGGGTTGTAAAGTGAACAGTTATGAAACTGATGGGCTTGTAAAACTTTTTAAAAACGACGGATATGAGATTGTAGAATTTAATGATATTGCAGATATATATATAGTAAATACTTGCACTGTTACTAATTTGAGTTCAAGTAAATCGAGACAAATGCTAAGAAGAGCGAAACGACTTAATCCTGAAAGTGTTGTTGCAGCAATTGGTTGCTATGCTCAGAAAGAACCAGATAAATTACTAGAAATGGATGAAGTTGATATTGTTCTTGGAAATAATAATAAAATGCAAATACTTGAAATTGTAAAAAAATATAATGGTGATAATAAAAAAGTAATTCTTGATATAGAAAAAGAAGATAAAGTTGAAGATATTATGATAAATGAAACGCTTCATAAAACACGAGCATTTATTAGAATTCAAGATGGATGTAATCAGTTTTGCTCTTATTGTATTATCCCATATGTTAGAGGTAGAATTAGATCTAAAAAAATGGAAGACATTATAAAGGAAATTAAAGATTTAAGAGATAATAATTATAAAGAAATTGTTTTTACAGGAATCCATGTTGCTTCTTATGGAAAAGATTTTGATGAAGAAGTGGATTTAATAAATGTTCTTGAAGAAGCAAATAAAATAGAAGGTATAAAAAGATTAAGGCTTAGTTCAATTGAACCAACTTTTTTAACTGAAGAAAATATTATAAGGCTTTCTAAAATCGATAAATTAGCGAATCATTTTCATTTATCACTTCAAAGTGGTTCGGATACTGTTTTAGCCAGAATGAATAGAAAATATTTAACAAAAGATTATATAATAGTGGTACAATTATTAAGAGAGTATTTTGATGAACCTGCAATTACAACTGATATTATTGTTGCTTTTCCAGGTGAAACTGAAGAAGAATTTAAAGAAACTTGTGAATTTGTTAAAGCTATTAAATTTAGCCAAGTTCATGTATTTAAATATTCAATTAGAGAAGGCACAAAAGCTGCAACTATGAAAAATCAGATTCATGGCACTCTAGGATCTGAAAGAAGTAAAACATTAACAAAACTTGTTAATGATTATGAAAATATTTACAAGTCTTCTCAAATTAATAGATCTCATTTTGTATTATTTGAAGCATATAATGAGGATTTAAAAGTAGCAAGTGGGCTTACTGAAAATTATTTAAAAGTAAATGTAAGTTCAGGTGTTAATTTAACAAATGAATTTATAAAAGTAGATTTGAAGACGATTGTAAATGGAGAAATATTTGGAAATATTAAGTAGCTAAAGGAAGTGAAAGAAATGAGTGATTGTATATTTTGTAAAATTGTAAATGGTGATATTCCATCAACTAAAGTTTATGAAAATGAATATGTATATGCATTTAGAGATCTTGAACCTGTAGCTCCAACACATGTACTTATTATTCCTAAAGAGCATATTCAATCTTTGGATTATATGAATGAAAGTAATATTGAACTTTTAGGCAAATTAATGCTAGCAGCAAAAGAAATTGCTAGATTTGAAGGGCTTAGCGAGAATGGATATAGAGTGGTAAATAACAATGGGTTAATGGGTGGACAAACTGTAAATCATTTTCATTTGCATTTAGTAGGTGGAAGAAGTATGCAGTGGCCTCCGGGTTAATTAGGTAATTGCGAAATAGACTATTAACAACTTGTTATTAAAATAACAAGTTGTGCCAAAAAATAAGCAAGTTAAACTAAGAATGTAGATATTAAGTTTTTCAAATATGAATAAGTAATAAATTAAGCAACCGTTTTAAAAGCTCTTAAATGATCTATGTGACCTGAACGAATCATAATAAGAACA
>JAMOQG010000137.1 GCA_027064135.1 Peptostreptococcaceae bacterium
TGAGTTTAGATCGATCATATTAACCTCAAATAAACTGTTTAAAGAATGGGGAACAACTTTTGGGGATGATGTCATTACAAGTGCAATTTTGGATAGAATTTTGCATCATTCGGAAACAATTATTATGACTGGAAACAGCTATAGAATGAAAGGGAAAATTAAAAAATGACACAATAAACTGTACCAGATTTAATTGCCATTGACATCCGCCAAGAGCGGGGATAGCTATGTTACACACAATCTTACTATTTAAAACTAACACTAATTCTGTTAACTAATAATTCTAGTAATGGGAAATCCGATAACAGCTTTTCTGGAGATGTAGATTCAATTTTATTTAAATATTCAGAACAAATCTCAATCGGAATATGTGGCTTTTTTCTTCGAACTGAAGAGTTACTTACTTTTATTATAGTAGATAGCTTACTGCCAATAAATTTTCTAATCTCTCGGATTTTTTGTTCTCTAGAATAATTCTCAATTTTTTTGAGCAAACTATTAAATGGTATTGGGAAATTTCTACTTAAAATATCTAAAGAAAATTCTAAAGTTGCATCATTAACTATAAAACCTTCTAAATCACTAGATAGCAAGTACAAGGGTACATCGTCTGCTATAAGCTGATTGTTTAAATCATTAGTAATTTTTATTTCGTCAATTTCAGAGATGAAATCATCTTCCATTTTTTTTGTAGTTAATTCAAAAAGCATATCTGTATTCAGATCAGTGTTTTCTGATAAAAGTTTTACTTTTTTTAGTAGTGGTCCAAATTTTATAGATTCAGACATACTTGACCTTATTTTTATATACTCAACATTATAATTTGAAAGAACTGAATTAAAAGATTTTTTATATTGGTCTCCTATTTGAAATTTATCAAAAAAATCACTTATATTTTGAAGATTAACATCATTCTCTTCAGAGAAAGATCTTTCTACAAAGGAATCTTTGTCTGTAATAAATAACCAGTTTACTTTAAAATATTTTAATAAATTAAGTAACTTAAATATTTGATTATTACCACCAATTGATACTACAGATAATCTGTGATAATATTTTGGAATCACACGTCTTAGTAACATTTCAAAAACGTGTTTATCTCCTTCACCTTCTACAAGGACAACAAAATCAGCAAAAACAATTTCACTCATTTCAATATCAGTGAATCGATTGATTATTGACCAATCATTATGATTTAAGCTATCAGTATAATTATTCATTAGGTTGATAGTTTCTTTTTGGTTTTTACTTTGTTTTCTTTCTCCAAGACGAATTATTGTTTCAGCACTCATATAATCGACGATTACAGGTGAATGAGTAGTAATTAGAAATTGAATTGATTCATTTGGATTTTTATGTATCATTAAATCTATAATTTCCCTTGTTAGTTGAGGATGTGTAAATGCCTCCGGTTCTTCAACAGCTAATAATATACTCCGTGAATTAACGTATTCAAACTCAGAAAGAGCTTTCATAAGCGTAATCATAAATGAACTTTGAATACCAGTTCCTTTAGACTCAAAAGATGTTTTCACTCCATCGTTTAAAAATAAACTAGGTTTACCCATCATAATCCTGAGTATTTGTCTTCTGATTTCTTTATGTGGCAAAGAATCAAATTCAACATTCTCAATTGTGTTAATTGTATTATTTGTTAATTTTCTTACTAGTTCATCAATTCTTTTTGAAATAACAGAGTGTAGATTATAAATATTTGAGTTTTTCCCAGTTCCCCATATTGCATCAGTTATTCTATCATACTCTTTTGTTACACCTTTAGTAGAAATTAAATCTTCAATTATAATATCAAATAGTCTATCAAGGATTTGCTCACGTTCCATTTTACCACCTCTATAAGCTGGTATGTATAGGAATTTAAAATTAACATTAACATAATTTAATAAGTTTTTTTTGAAAACATCTTTATTAAATTCCTTAATTTCATCTTCTGAGAAAGTAACTGTTTGTTCACCGTCAATAAAATTAATTTTTACTTTGTTCTCTGAAACTTTAGTTACATCCAATTTGTCGTAAAAATTCCATCTAATCGATTCATTATTCATAAATCTTTTAAACTCTTTTGGATTATATTTCTCATATAAATATCTTTTAATCATTGAGTCTTTAAATTTTTTTTCACGACTCATCGTTACTTTATCTATAAAGGTAAATATTTGCTCATGAGAATTTCTTTTAATCTCAAGCTTTAAAGCAATGCTAGAGAATTTGTTCTTAATTCTACTTAATCTATGATAGTTTAGTTCAATTGTTTTCAAATGTTTAAGATTTACATTTCGCTTATCTCGAATCTCTTTAATATTGTCTTCGAGTAATTTTAAATGGTTATCTATATTATTAAAATGCAAAATAACGACTATTCTTTCAGTATTGTGTCTAAATTCTTCATCATTAATAATTGCAGTTTTACCGTAATTATCTAAGTTATTAAAAAAAAGATTAACAGCTTTTAAGACATTAGATTTACCTATATTATTCTTCCCAACTATTAAGTTTGAACTAGAATTAAGGATAATTTCAATATTTTTTATTGTCCTATAACTTTTGATAACAATTTTGTTCAATTTCATTTAAAACTCCAATTATTATTTTGTGTGTAATGAGTGGCAGCTGCCACGCCGAAGGCTGTGGAACTGTGTGTTACGCCTATTCTTTCTGAAATCAGCTTCATTATCTTTAACAATTTTTAGTTAATTCAAATTTGTTATTCAACGGTTTGAATATGGTGCGTGGCACAGTTTGAAGCTATTCATTTTAGTTAGCTACTAATATTTATTAAAGCTATATCATTCATATTTACAACTAATTGCGGCATGCACTATATTTTTTGTTAGCTGGCGTAATTAATTGAATATTTGTGTATTTTTCTTTTCTTCCCAATTTTTAATATCTTCATACAACTGTGTTTTACGAAAATAATCTAATTCATAAGCAAGAATTAAACTATCTTCAACACTATTAAAATCAACAAGCATTTTATTTTTGGATTTTAAGACCTTCTTCATAAGAAGATATATGAAATTAGACAAGTCATGACCATTAATTAACTGTAATAAATCATAGTCATTTTTTTCTATTTCTTGAACTTTTTCAAGAATAATATCTTTATCCTTAATATTTTCAGATTTATTGTTTGAGTAGTTAATAACAGTATCCACTAATTTATCTTTCCCTAAAAAGTTTAAAGTTTGGGAACAAGTGAATTTTGAATATTTAATTTGTTTTCCATCAGGTTTCTGGGGTTTAAAAACTAAACCAAGGTCATATATTTTATTAGCTAATTTTAAATATCCTACTTCTTTACCTAATGAATAAACTTTCTCTCTTATACTTGTGCCAATATTTTTCTCAAATACATTGATACTTTTTTTTGAACAGTAAATGTTTATTATGGTTTCAAGTGCTTTTGTTTTTATCATCATAACTTCAATATCATGTTCATCTGTAACAAAAAGCCCGTTAATATTTTCTTTTATTCCAAGAATATTTCTAAAATCAGCATCAATAATTCCAATTTTTCTTTCAAAGCCACGACTCTCTAATATTTCTAAGACTTTTTTAACTTTTTCAAGTCCAAAAGCAGGCTCAATCTTCACTTTTTCTTCAACTATAAATTTACTATACAATTTAACATCTTTCTTTCCTTCAACGATTAAATAATAACCTATGAAAGAAGAATCCATCATTATTGCATTAGCAATTCTATTAGGTGTTATCTCTTCAATCATTACTCCAAACCTTTTAGTTCAACTCTTAAATCCCAATTATTAGCAATTATGTCAGGTGAGTGGGTGGCAATTACTACATCAAGATTATTTAGTTTTGTAATCTCTTTTAAATCTTTAATAAAGGAATTTTGCCAGGATATATGTAAAGAAACTTCTGGTTCATCAATTAATATTAATGAGTTTTTTTCAGTTTTAAAAAGTAGTAAATAGAAAAGAACTAACTCATTCTGTTCACCGGAAGAAAGTTTATTAACAGGAATTTCTTGAAATGTATTATCATCATTTTTAATTATTGTTGATTTAAATAAAAATCCATTCTCTTTATCAATAAACATCTTTTTATGTTTAAATCTTTTATTAATAATTTCTAATAGGATTTCTATTTTTCTGGAAATAGTATCAAATATTTTAATTTTCTCGAAACTGTCTTCAACATATAACATTAATACATCAATAATAACATCTTCTGGATTTTCTATTTCCAATAAATTAGAATCTTTTTCTATTTCGATAAGCCCAACAGCATCAAGTAATTTTCTTTTTTCTTCTAAATTTTTCAATTCACGATTTAAATCTTCATTTGTCGCATTAGATTTTTGTTTTAGTCTTTTTATTAATCTATTAGGATAGGTTCTATCCAATTTAGAAGAAAGTTCTGTTGATTCAGTTAAATAACTTTTTATTAGTCTGCTTAACTCATTTGAATATTTATTAACAGTTCTTTCGTGAGTTCTTTCTTCCTTATTTTCAATTGATATTAACCTCTGGGTTTCTATTAAATTAACTTGTATTTCATTAAATCTATCAGAAAACCATTTTGGTCTCTCATTTTCCGCAAAGTAAAAATCGTCAACAATTATATTCCCATATTTTCTAATTAATTCATTAATATATAGTCTTTCATTGGTTCTTCTATCTAACCAAGTTTTTTGTCCAATTCTTCTAAAATGTGGTGAAAATCGTGTAATACGATTTGCTAACATTTCTAATTCTTCTATGTCAAACTGAAATAGTTTTAATGGCTTATATTTTGATTTATTCTTATTAGTTTGTGTTAGTGTTAACAAAGGGGTAATTTCAGTATTACTCTCTTTTTCTAATGTCCATATAACCTTATCTGTAAATTCAAAAATCAGTTTTTCAAAAGACACATTGTTAAAGTATAAATAATTAGCTTTAAAAAAAGCTTCAATCATTTCAAGTATTACCGTTTTACCTAATCCATTTTCGCCAATAATTATTGTAATTCCAATGTTATTGTTAATTTTAATTTCATGGTCAAAAACGCCAAATAGTTTTTCAACTTTTATTTTACTTAATTTCATTTTATATCCTTTTTGTTATTATACTAGTTTCTTTATTTATTCCAGCTAACGTATGTGTATCACCTATTGTTGTTATACCTCTTATTTGGTGGGATAACAACAATGGTATATATTTTTCTTTTATCATTTTTTTATAATTCCTCCAATTATTTTCAATAATTCCTATTACTTTCTACAGTCAAGATTTTTGCTTCAAATAGGCGTAACATCTATACCCGCTCCAAACTAATCAATTGTACATAACCTACTATAGTTAAACTGTTTTGTTGTGGAATAACTCCAAAATTGGAGTTATTCCACAACTCTGAAAAGTTATTGCACAATAAATTATCTTTCATCATTTTTATCTAATGCATCCAAATGAACATCCATTTGCGGGAAAGGAATATTAATACCTTCTTTTTCGAAAGCTTTATAAATATTTTCATTCATATCAAAAAAGACTCCCCAATAATCAGAAGCTTTAACCCAAACTCTCAATGCAAAATTTACGGAACTATCAGCCAATTCGGCAACAGCAATAAATATTTCCGGGTTTTTAAGAATACGGTTATCGTTTTCACATAATTTTATTAATATTTCCTTTGCTTTATCCAAATCGGTTCCGTAAGCAACACCGACAGTCCAATCAACCCTTCTTTTTTCTTCCGTAGAAAAATTTGTCATTGATGAAGTTGATAATCCACCGTTCGGAATAATTATAGTTTTATTATCCGGTGTTTTCAAAATCGTATTAAAGATTTGAATTTCGGAAACCGAACCAAAATAACCTTGTGCATCAATTACATCTCCAACTTTAAAAGGCTTAAAAATCAAAATCATTACACCACCGGCAAAATTTTGCATTGTTCCTGAAAGTGCCATACCGATAGACAATCCGCCGGCACCCAGAATTGCGACAAACGAAGTCATTTTAATACCTAATGTACTGAAAATACTAATTCCCAACAATATTTTTAGAGATATATTTACAATTCCGTTTAAAAACGGTCTCAATGAAATATCGGTTTTACTTTTCTTCAAAATTCTGTCAAAAGCTCGGGAAATCAATTTTACCAACCATAATCCGACAAACCATAATATTATCGCCACAATTATTTTTGTCCCGTATGTAACTGAAAAATCAGTTATTCTTGTCATCAGATAATCCATATTAATATTCATAACAACTCTTTTTTATCCATTATTTTTTCCTTAAAAAAAGGCACAAAGACCATTGCCTTTGTGCCAAATATTTATTCTTCTGTTATTTCAGCATAATCATTTTTCGAACGATTTTTTTAGCTTCATTTGCATTTCGATATTGTAATTCATAAAAA
>JAMOQG010000138.1 GCA_027064135.1 Peptostreptococcaceae bacterium
AATCACCTCTCCTTTATTAACTATAATAAACTCTTCTTATATGTTTTATTATATCATGGATATGCTTAAAAAACCAGTTCAGAACTGGTTTTTGTAAAGATTTTATTTTATAACATTTTAAAAAAAGAAACTTTTTTTCTGACTTAACTCATGACTGAAGTCAAAAGTGTGCAGTCAGGTTTTATCAACTCTACAATTAAATTTAAACCTATAACAATAATAAATATTGTTAATACTACACTTATTCTTTTTAATAATTTCATTTTACTACCAGACTTTCAGCGAACTCATTAATTTCATATGAATTTTTCATAATATATATTTTTTTATCATTTCTATATTCATTTATTAAATCATTAATTCTTTTTTGATTATTTTTTTTAAAATTAAAAATATATTTAATAAATTTTAAAAATTCAATATCAAATTTTTCATTGCAACCCTCTGCAATATCGATTCTATTTTTATTAAAACGTCTTTTAAAAACATTGTAAATACATTTATATTTTGAAATATCTAATAAAATTATAGTATCAGCTTTTTTTATTCTCATTTCAAGAGTTTTTCTATAATTACCATCAATAATCCATTTATCATTAATTAAAATTTCTTCTAATTTTACTTCTAACTCATTTTCACTAATTGATTCCCAATTTGCTTTCCAAAATAATTTATCCATATGATAAATTTCAATATCTAATATTTTTGAAAGTTTAAAAGCTAAAGTTGATTTACCAGATCCAGGCGAACCAATTATAACAATTCTATTCATTTTATACCAATATCTTTTAAAAGAGTATCTAACGTTTCTTCATTACCAATATCATTTTTCAAAATATAATCCGTTATACCCAACTTAAAAAAGTCTTTAATTTCCTTGATTTCTTCAATTGAAGAAATTAAAATAATTGGTATATCATTAAATCCATTTTCGTATAATCGTTCAACTAAATCCTCAATATCCATATCTTCTAAAACTTTTGCTGAAAAAATATAATCAATAGCTTCATTATTTAAAATTTCTATAGCTTCTTCTCCAGATTTTGCTTTTAAAAAGTTGCAACCGTACTTAGATAATCTTTCTTCAACAATAAGTTGAAATAATTTTGAATGTTCAACATATAAAATGTTTTTCATTTTTTCTCCTTTTTTTATTTATTTTTTTCTAATTAATTATTATATCCATCACATTACAATAAATTAATATTTTTTATTTGACTTTAAACTATAAATCAATAAAATTATATTGAGGTGATAAAAATGTATAGTAGAGAAATGTTTATTAAGTATATCAACTTAGATGATCAAAACAGAATTTTAATATCAGTTCAAAATCATTTTGAAGATAAACTTAAGGAAGCAAATACTAAAACAGAAATTAAAAAAATAATGACTGAAGTACTTGGAGACAACCTTGAAAAACTTGAAATCGGGAAAAACGTATTAAGAGTAACAGTTACTGAAAATCCTGACGAAAGCATTTTAAAAATCAATGCATATATCGACCAAATGCTTCAAATGGCTGCTCAATTTATGGATAGCATGGGCAAAGAAACAAATGATAAGTAATATTAAATGCTCTTTATAAGAGCATTTTTTATTGCAAATTACTATATTATTGCAATAGCTCTAACAGGAGCACCATCCGCCTCTTTTATTTTTAGTGGTAACACTATGAAATCAAATGTTTTTTTATTAATTTTTTCTAAATTACATAAATTTTCTATTATAACCATATCATTTTCAAATAAAATATTATGATTTTCAAAATTAGTATCAACTGGATCAATTGATATTGCATCAAATCCGAGACCTTTTAAATTGAAATTCATTAAATATTTAACCGTTTCTATTGTTAAACAAGGATAATCTTTAAAATATTTTTCTTCATTCCAATATTTTTCATATCCTGTCTTAAATATTATAAAATCAACATTTTTAATATCTTCTTCATATTCTTTTATTGAATTTTGATTTTCAATATCAATTAATAATGCTTTACCAACAAATTTTGAAATTTCAAATTCATCAAGATTTGTTCCTCTAATTTTCATATGAGATGGAGCATCCATATGAGTTCCAGTATGAGAACAAAATTCAATTATTTTTTCTTTAAAACCATCTTTTTCAATTGTATTTGATTCATACATATTAAGAGGCGCTGTTCCTGGATAAACTGGCATTCCCATTTCAATTTTATGTGTTAAATCTATTATATTCATTACATATTCCTTGATTTATTCATACATTCTTTCATTGCTTCAATAACAGTTCCAGAAAAACCATTTTTTTCAAGTGATGCTATTGCTTCAATTGTTGTTCCGCCTGGTGAGCACACCATATCTTTTAATGCGGCAGGATGCATACCAGTTTCTAAAACCATTTTTGCACTTCCTAAAACTGCTTGTGCTGCAAATTTATATGCAAGATTTCTTGGCATTCCACCAAGCACTGCACCATCTGCCATAGCTTCAATAAATTTAAATACATAAGCTGGCGACGAACCACTCACTGCAATTACTGAATCAATTAAATATTCTTTTACAACTTCAGCTTCTCCAAATGATTCAAATATACTTTTAACTATATTTAATTCTTCATCGTTAATATTCTTATTAGGGCATATCGCTGCCATACCTTCTCCAACAAGTGCAGGAGTATTAGGCATAGTTCTAATGATTTTTTTATCATTTCCAATAATATCTTCAACAAATTGAATATTTATTCCAGCTGCAATTGTAACAACTAATAAATCCTTAGTAATAGAATTTTTTATTTGTTCTAAGACTATTTTATAAATATTAGGCTTAACAGATAAAACAACAATATCAATTGAATTAATTAGTTCCAATGCATCAGTAGTTACATTCACGCCTAAATCGTTTTTAATTTCCAATAATTTATTTTCATTAATATCACTTACATAAATATTTCCGCTTGATATAAGTTCTGAATTCAATATTCCTTTTATCATTGCAGAACCCATATTGCCACTACCTATAAAACCTATTTTTTTATTCATATTGCCTCCTAAAAATTTAATGTTATGTTTTATTAATTGTACCACATTGAATTATTTTTTGAAGTTTTATTGACAAATTCAAACGAAAAAAGATGATTTCAAATGAAATCATCTTATCTTTTTAAAATTCTTGAATTTTCATAGCTTTTGTTTCAATTTCTTTTAAAATCATTTCAACAAACTCTTCACTAGTCATTTTACCTAATTCACCATTATCACGTGATCTAATTGCAAGTTTATCACTATTTAATTCTTCATCACCAACAATAATCATATATGGAATTTGCTCTAACTGAGCTTCTCTTATTTTATAACCTACTTGTTCACTTCTAGAATCAACTTCAACTTTTAATTTACTATCTTCAAATTTCTTTTTCATTTCATTACAGAATTCAACATGTCTATCTGCAACAGGAATAAACTTAACTTGAACTGGTGCTAACCATGCAGGGAATCTTCCAGCAAAATGCTCAATTAATATTCCAATAAATCTTTCAATACTTCCATAAACTACTCTATGAATTACAATTGGCTTATGCTTATTTCCATCTTCACCAATATAATTTAAATCAAAACGTTGAGGAAGTTGCATATCTAATTGAATAGTACCACATTGCCAAGTACGACCAATACAATCTTCTAAATGAAAATCAATTTTAGGACCATAGAAAGCTCCATCTCCAGGATTAAGCTTATAATCAACACCAAGTTCAATTAAAGCTCCTTCAAGTGACTCCTCAGCTAATTGCCATTCTTCATCACTTCCCATTGAATTTTCAGGTCTAGTAGATAATTCAATATGATACTTAAATCCAAATGTAGAATAAACTTCATCAACTAAATTTACAACATTTATTATCTCGCTTTTTATTTGACTAGGCAACATAAAAATATGTGCATCATCTTGAGTAAACGCTCTTACTCTCATAAGTCCATGAAGTGCTCCAGACAATTCATGTCTATGAACTCTTCCAATTTCACCCATTCTGATTGGAAAATCTTTATATGATCTTAATTTAGTATTATAAACCAACATTCCGCCTGGACAATTCATTGGTTTAATAGCATAATCATTATCATCAATTTTTAAAGTATACATATTTTCTCTATAATGATCCCAATGACCTGAAGTTTCCCATAATTTTCTATTTAAAATTAAAGGAGTTTCAATTTCCACATAATCAGCTTTTTTATGAACTTCTCTCCAGTACTCAAGTAATGTATTCTTCAATTCTGTTCCTTTTGGAAGTAAGAATGGAAATCCAGGACCTTCATTCATTATTGTAAATAATTCTTGTTCTTTCCCAATTTTTCTATGATCTCTTTTTTTAGCTTCTTCCAATCTTTTCAAATGCATTTCAAGAAGACTTGCTTTAGGAAAAGCAGTAGCATATATTCTTTGAAGCATTTTATTGTTTTCGTTTCCTCTCCAATATGCTCCTGCTACACTTAATAATTTTACAGCTTTTACCAATTTAGTATTAGGAACATGTGGTCCTCTACATAAATCTGTAAATTCACCTTGCTTATAGAATGATATTTTTTCTCCTTCAGGCAAATCATTAATTAATTCTACTTTATAATCAGCTCCCATTTCTTCCATTAATTTTAAAGCTTCATCTCTAGGTAATTCAAAACGTTCCAAATCTAGTTTTTCTTTTACTATGTTTTTTATTTCTTTTTCAATTTTTACTAAATCTGCTTCGACAAATACATGCTCAGAATCAAAATCATAATAAAAGCCATTATCTATTGTTGGACCAATTGCTAATTTGGTTCCAGGATATAATCTTTTAACTGCTTGTGCCATAATATGAGCTGCAGTATGTCTTAATGCATCTAATGACTCTTCAGCATCCATTTTAAGTAAATTTATTTTATCATTTTCTTTAACTTTATGATTTATATCTACTATTTCACCATTTACGTCTCCAAGAATCGTAACTCTTGCAAGCCCCATTGAAATTTCACATGCTACATCATATACACTTGCACCATCTTTTACTTCTAACGCTGAACCATCACTTAAAAATACTTTCATTTTTCCACCCTTTCTCTACAACAAAAAAACCCGTCCAAAAATTAATTTTGGGACGAGTCTAGCACGCGGTTCCACCCAAGTAGAAAAAATATTTTCCACTCTATAACTTTAACGCAGTTAATACGTAAACATTTCATTTCTTACTCAATTTAAGTAGAAGATTAGTTTTTCATTATATAAATATAAGCACACTTTCAGTTAATGTAATGCTCTCCCTATATATTTAGTGATAATTACTTTGTTCTTCTGTTACTATATTTTCAATAATGATATATCTTTTTATATTTTTTGTCAACTAGATGATTAATTTAACACATATTTTTAATGCGATTTTATAATATTTTCAATCCATAAAATCGCACCATCTATGTCTACGTTATTAGGATGTTTTCTTGATTCTAAATGTCTTTTATATCCATCATTATCCAAATAATGAGAATTTCCTTTTAAGATTTTCATCCGTTTTTCAGTACGCTCTTCTTTTATCTTACCTTGACAAATAAAACCACCTAAATACACATTATTCTCTTCAACTAATATTTTTACTCTATCTAAATACTTTTTTGCTCTAGAAGACTCCGGATATTGTCCTGATGTACCAAAAACAGCAATTTTTTTATTTACTATACTTTTTAATAATTTTTGAATTTTCACATTAGCAGTTCCTTTATTTACCCAATATCCTATTATTAATATCTGAAATTTATCTAAATTATGTATATCTTCTAATTTTAATAATTCAGCATCTAATATTCTATTTTTTAATGCAATTGCAATTTTTTCAGTATTTCCTGTTACGCTTGAATAAATAATTCCTATTTTCATTTCGCCTCCAATATTTAATATGTTATTTCTCTATAACAAATTCTAATTGAAATTACAGTTAGAAAAAATATATATATTAGCACAATTAACAATGAAAAATAGTCTATTCCATATCCAAAAGAAACTCTCCTAATCAATCTTGTTGTATGAGTTAAAGGTAATAATTCAATTACCCATTTAAATATTTTAGGTAGATTTGACACTTGATAAAATGTACCACAAAGAAATGACATGGGAGTTATTACCATATTTGTAAATCTACTTAAATCATAATGTGTATCTACTACCATAGATGCAATGAATCCTATTGCTGAAAATAATAAAGAATTTAGTACTAACATAAACACTAAAGCAAATGAAACATCAATTGCTCTTTTAGTAAAAAAACTAATTATAAATATAAAAGCACCAGCATATAACCCTCTTAACGTTCCGGCAAGTAAGTACCCTAAAGTAAGTGATGACATTTTCATAGGTGCATAAATATATGTTTCAAAAGATCTATCATTTAATCTACCTAACATTATTCTCATTGATACTGCATAATAGCTATTTCTCATTGTAACCATCGATAATATTCCAGGCATTAAAAAAAATAAATATGGTTGTCCTCCAACTTCAAGCTTATCACCTAATCCAATACCAAAAGTAATTATATACAATATTGGCGTAACTAATTGAGATGTAGTTATTTTCCAAAATCTATGCAGAAAAAATCTCCATTCTCTCCATAAAATAGTTTTTATCTGCATTAATTCACCTTCTTATTTGTATAGTGAAAAAAGACATCTTCTAAAGAAGTTTTTGAAATACTAAAAATTTTATTAGAATTTTTAGTAGCAATTTTCGCTTCTCTTAAACTATTATAAAAATACATTTCTGTATCATTATATTCAACTTTAAAATCACCAATTTCACTAATAAGATTCTTCGAATTATCTTCTTTAAAAATTTTACCATCACTCATTAACATTACTAAATCACATAATTGTTCAGCTTCTTCTATATAATGAGTAGTAAGTACTATTGTTTTACCCTTTTTATTTTCTTGTCTTAAAAATCGCCATATTTCTTTTCTAGTATTTAAATCTATTCCTACTGTCGGCTCATCAAGAAAAATATAATCCGGATTATGAATAATTGCCTTTGCTATCATTAATTTTCTTTTCATTCCACCGGATAATTTCTTAGTTTTTCTGTCTCTTAATTCATATAAACCTAATAATTTAAGAGTTTTAGTTATTTCAAGATTAATTTTATCTTTATTAATTCTATATAATTTAGCAGCAAATATCATATTTTCATTAATAGTTAATTCTTTATCTAAATTAATATGTTGAGTAACAACACCAATTCTTTTTTTAATTTCTAAATTGTCCTTTTGCATTTTCATATTGTCAAAAGAAATTTCCCCTTTATTTGGCTCAAGTAATCCAATCATGGTTCTCATTAATGTTGTTTTTCCAGCACCATTAGGTCCCAATAATCCTAAAAAAGTACCTGTTTCTATTTCAAACGATACATTATTTACAGCATAAATATCACCGTATGATTTATAAAGCGATTCACATTTTATCATAAATCTAAACCTTTCTTCAGCTCTTCAAAAGTAATATTTCTTTTAGGATAAAATTTTCCGTTTTCAAGATCCATCAATTTATTTGAAACAATTGTTTTAACAATTTTAATATTTTCAATATTTTCTTCATCATTAATAATAATATCAATCTTATTTTCTAAGTCATTTAATAAATATATAACTCTAGCTAATTCTTCACGTGTAACATATTTTTCAGGATTAAAATATTCTTCATTATCAATTATCTCTGATTTTAGATAACTTTTTCTAATAGCCGTTTCTATATAATCAAAACTTTCATGCTCAATTGTCACATCTACTAATGCACCATAATAATGTTCTTTATTATCGTCTCGATAATAGGAACTTGTAGGAATAAATATAACATCATGATTTAATTTAACAAGAATTTTAGCAAATTCTTCTCTAGTTATTAAATGATCTTCATCAAATTCTTGAATTTCATCATAAATTTCAGGATAAAAAGTTCTTCTTAATTGTTTTACACCTTTAATAAATCTAAAAGTTGGACTTGAAATAATCTTTTGATTAATTTCTAGAATTCTTTTATTTCTAACTGCTTTTATAGCATAAAAACCTGGTCTAATCGAAATAGAATGATAATTACCGCCAGCTCCCATTACACCTCTCTGTGTTACATAAACATCTATTTCATCAGCTTTTTCAAGTATTTTTTCAACACCATAAGCCGCAATAGAACTGCCTTCTTCAATTGGAATTGCATCTGTAGCAATATTTATTCCTCCAGCTAATTCAATAGCATATGCAGGCATAGAATTGTTTGTAATAGTTTTATACTCTCTATCAGAAGATTCAAAATATACGCCAACTCTTTTATTTTCATCAATATTTTTAACTTTCAAATTATCAAGTTCTTTATGAAAACCTTCAAGCTTCTTTTTAGCTGTATTTTCTTTTCCAACAATTTTTGCTAATTTCATAATATAATCATCAAATTCATCAAAATTATCCGGGTACAACGAAACTACGGTTATTCCACTTCTTCTTAATGAATTAACAAAATCCGGACTATGTCTTTCAATAAATGGTCTAATTATAACAACATCTGGATGGATTGCTATTACTTTTTCAGGATCTGATCTATAATCATACTTTTCTTTTAATAATACTTCATATGGATATATTGAGTGCGTGCCAACTCCAATTACTTCTCGATCTGCACCTATAGCAAACAAATTTTCTGTATGCGCTGAATATAAAGAAATAACCGAATCCGCAGGTTTTTTCATGCGGATTCGATATCCTGAATCATCTACAAAATCAATTTCATAATCCTTTGTATCAAATATTGTTATACGATTAAGTCCTTTTTCAATCCATGGTCTTGCTATAAAAAGTGTAATTATAATAATAAACCCTATTTCCATCCATGTTTTAATCGCATATTTTTTTATCACTATTCATTCTCTCCTTCAATTGCTTTTTTTGCATGAGTTAAATATATCTTTCTAATTTCTTCATTTTCGCCTATGCCATGCAAATAAGTTTCTACTTCATAACCTTGCTCTTTTAATCTTACTTTCCAAGAGTCTTCTTCATCTCCTGCCATATCATTATGTGCATGATCTCCTGCAACTATCATAAGTGGCATTAAAGTAACTTTATTAATATTATTTTCTTCTAATTCATTTATAACATTATCTAAAGTTGGATATCCCTCTACTGTTCCTACAAAAACATTTTTATATCCATTCGCATGGAATACATATTCTAAAGTTCCATACACTGCATTCGCATCATGATGAGTTCCATGACCCATAAATACTATTGCTTCACCATCTTTAGTCTCTGGGAATTGAGTTGCTAAAGCTTCTACAGTTTTTTCGTAATCAGCGACGCTTGATAAAAGTGCTTTACCAATTTTCACTTCATTAAAATTTCCTTCATATTCTTTAATAATAGAACTCATTTCATCATATTCTGCACCGTTCATCACATGTAGCGGTTGAACCACAACTTCACCATATTTTTCCTTTGTTAATAACTCCATTACTTCTCTAACATTATTAACCTTAATATTATCTCTTTCTTCTAAAATATCAATTATTGTCTGAGAAGTAAACGCTCTATATATATCATAACTTCCAAACTCTTCTCTAAATACATCTTCTGTAGCAGCAATGGTTAATTCTCTAGTATCTGCATAACTTGTACCAAAACTTACAATTACCATAGCTTTCTTATCTGCATCAGGTTGAGAACATCCGACAACTGACATAATAACAATAACTAAAAGCATAAATAATACTATTTTTTTCATATTTCCCCCTTATAAAAATCCTTTTTTTTCAATTTTTTCAACTTCTATTTCAAATACTTCTTTAATACTTGAAGTATTTAAAATACTATCTGGTTTCCCATAATTATAAACTTTTCCTTCTTTTAACATAATAATGTGATCACTATATTTATATGCTAAATTAATATCATGCATTACACATAATATTGTCTTACCCTCTTTTACTTTTTCTTTAAGTATTTTCAAACTTAAAACCTTGTAATTAATATCCATAGCTGAAAATGACTCATCTAAAAGTATTAGAGGTGTATTCTGTGTTAGTATCTTCGCAAATGAAATTCTTTGAAATTCTCCACCACTTATCTGATTAAGATTTTTATTAATAAAACTAATTGAATCTGTAATTTTTAAATTCTTTTCAACAATTTTTAAATCATTTTTATTAAAATCTTCAAATTGCTCTTTATAGGGACGTCTCCCTAAAAGAACATAATCTAAGCATGTGAAAGATAGATTTTCACTCGTTTTTTGCCTACTAAAAGCTAGTTTTTGAGCTAATTCAAGTGATTTAATATCCGATAATTTCTTCTCTGATATAATTATGTCACCACTGTTATATTTAAGCTCTTTTGAAATTAACCTAAGCAAAGTAGATTTTCCACAGCCATTAGGACCGATTATAGTTATAAACTTTCCTTTTGGTATTTTAATATTTAAATTTTCAAACAATGGTTTATTACCATCATATGAAAAAGATAAATCTTTAATAACTATCATACATTTTCACCACTACTTTTATTTAAATAAATATATATAAAAAATGGTCCTCCAATAAGAGTAGTCAATACCCCAACGGGTATTTCAACAACAAACATTAACCGCGTAATATTATCAGCTAATGATAATACTATTGCTCCTACCAAAGCTGAAATTGGTATTAAGTATTTATGTTTTGATGTAAAACTCATTCGTACTAAATGAGGAATAACTAAACCTACAAAACCAATAATTCCGCTTATCGAAACACATACAGCAGTAATAAATGCTCCGATAACCAAATAAAACTTAACTAATTTTTCGCTATCAACACCAATATTTTTTGCTTCATGAATTCCTAATGTTAAAATATCTAAATCATTTGCAAAATGTTTAGCTAATATTATTGCTATTGTTATAGTCGGAAATAAAATCAACACTTGAGTCCATGACTTTGCAGCCAAATTCCCCATTAGCCAGAATATCATTGCACTTACATCTTCACCTGCCATACTTTTTAATAATCCTATCGCTGCAGATAATGTTGAGCTTATAATAATTCCAGCTAAAATTAATCTAGAAGAATGAAGTGTTTGATTAAAACCTGCAATTTTTACTATTACAAATAATGTAATAATTGAAAAAATAAATGCTACCGGAACAATTGGCAAAAATAATGAATATACAATATTAATATATATAGTTAATACTGCTCCAAATGCTGCACCGGTTGAAACTCCAATTGTATATGGATCTGCTAATGGATTTCTAAGTATTGCTTGAAAAATTGTACCTGCAACTGCTAATCCAGCTCCAATAATTAAACCCGATATTATACGTGGCATCCTTATATCCCATATTATTGCTTCTTTATTTGCAGCAATTTCAATATTTTTATTAAATATTTTTTTAAAAATAATTTTAAAAGATTCTGAAATCGTTATATCAGCTTTTCCCAATGTAACAGATATAAGAATAATTCCTAACATTAATATTGTTAATATTGTTAATATTAAATAATATTGTTTTTTCTCCTTATTTAATATTTCTTCTATCATGAATTTCCCTTTCTATTTTATAAGGAATGAAATGATTACATTCATGTCTTTTATCTTCATAGAAATCAGAATTTACTCTAAATACATCTTTTAATAATTCGCTACTGATTATTTCTTCCGGATTACCTTTTGCAATAACTTTCCCTTTTTCCATTACATATATTCTCGTTGAATATCTTATTGCTTGATTAAGATCATGTAATACCATTAAAATTGTTACATTTTCACTTTTATTTAGATTTTTAACTAATTCTAATACTTCTAACTGATGGGATAAATCAAGGAAAGTTGTTGGTTCATCAAGCACAATTATTTCTGTCTTTTGTGCAAGTGCCATGGCTATCCACGCTCTTTGCCTTTCGCCCCCAGAAAGTTCTGTTAATTTATTTTTTCTAAAATGGCTCATTCCTGTTTTTTTTATAGCCCAATCAATTATATCTTTATCTTCTTTTGACAATTTCCCTTGCCAATTAGTATGTGGAAATCTCCCATATCTAACTAAAGTTTCTACATTAAAATCTTCTGGTGTATTTCTTGTTTGTGGTAATATCGCAATTTTTTTTGCAATTTTCTTATCTTTAATTTTTCTGATTTCTTTTCCTTCTAAGAGAATCTCACCTTTTTTATATTTTATAATTCTAGTAAGTGCTTTTAATACAGTAGTTTTTCCCGAACCATTAGGCCCAACTATTGTGATAATCTCACCTTTCTGCACATTTATATTTATCTTATGTACAACTTCTTTTTTATCATATGCTATTGTCAAATTACTTGCTTTTATTAACATATTATCTTTTCTCCCTAAGTAAATATAAAAAAAATGGTGCACCTAATACCGCCATTATTATCCCAACTGGCAATTCTACTGGATCAAATAGCATTCTTGCAATTAAATCACAACCTACTAAAGTTATCGCGCCTACTCCTATTGTGGCAGGATACAGATAGCGATAATCTGATCCGACTATTAATCTTGTAATATGCGGAACAATAAGCCCTACAAATCCTAATAATCCTGCAACGCTCACAGCACTTGCAGCTAGAAAAGAGGCAAATATAATAAATATTCTTCTAATTTTTTCAACATTTAAACCAAGTCCAATTGCAACTTCATCACCTAATTGGAGTAAATTAATTTGATTTGATAACAATATACATAATACACTTCCAATTAACGTATATGGCCATATACTAAAAAAATCTGGCCATGTTTTTCCTGATAAACCACCTATCATAAAACTTAATCCACCTGAAACTTTATCTGGATAAAATGTCATTAAAATATTAATTCCTGCTCCTATAAATGCTGATACTGCAACACCCGATAAAATTAATCTAATAGCACTTACTCCTTGCTTATATGCTAAAAGATAAATTAAAAACGAAGTAGCTATTGCACCTATAAAAGCTCCAATTGGAACTAAATAAGCATAATCTGGAAATAATATCATTATTACAAAAGCCATAAATCCTGCACCTGAAGATACTCCAATTAATCCTGGGGATGCGAGGGGGTTATTCATAACACCTTGCAAAGTAACACCTGAAAGCGCTAAGTTTATCCCAACCATTGCAGCAACTAAATTTCTCGGAAGTCTTACATTAAAAATTATATTGTGATTAAGACCATCTGACTCGAAAAAAATTGCTTTAAAAACATCAATTATATTTATTTTTAAAGAACCATAACTTATACCTATAATTAAAGTAATAATAAACATAATAAATATTACTGCTATTTTAAATATTCTGTGATCTATTTTATAATCAATATTTTCTTTTTTTATCATTATTACCTCTACCTAATAGTTTCTATTATTTTATCAATATACTCATATGCTTCAACAAATCTTAAATTTGGTTTATAAACAAATAATTCATTAGGTAAATATATAAATCTTCCTTCTTTAACCGCTGTTAAAGAATTCCAAGCAGGATTAGATATAATATCTTTTTCCATTCTCTCTTGTGCTTTTTCAAAACTCCCCATTGTTTGAAC
The DNA here is from genome assembly GCA_027064135.1 of Peptostreptococcaceae bacterium. Lineage (GTDB taxonomy): Bacteria > Bacillota > Clostridia > Peptostreptococcales > Acidaminobacteraceae > HSG29. The sequence continues at coordinate 13,562 of JAMOQG010000138.1, forward strand.
AAATATAAATGTAGGATCTAACTCAAGTACTTTTTCTAAACTAAATTGTTTTGATTCTTCATTACTAATACTATATTCTGTTGTAATATTAATACCACCAAAATCATTAATAATATCAGATGTAATATTACCATCTTTTGCACTTACATTTTTTGATGTTGCAAACAATTGAAGATAAGTAAAATCATTTTTATTTTTTATAATTTCTCCAATTTCTTCTCTCATAGAAATACCTTTTTCTTCAAAAATATTTTCATTTTCATTAATTAAACAAAACATTTCATAAACTTTCATCATTTCTTCAAAACTATTATAATTAACAAATACAACATTAATATTATTTTCTTCAAATATTGATAATAACTCTTCCTGTTTTGCATATGCAGATCTCATAATCATTAAATCTGGTTCAAGCGCTAAAATTGCTTCTATATTTGGAGTAGACATTTTTCCAACTTTAGGTAAATTTTCTGCTTTTTCAGGAAGTCTTCTTGAATCACATATACCAACTAAATCTCCACCCGCCTCATACCATAAATCCGCAAAAGAAGCATATAGTGATATTACCTTTTCCGGTTTTTTAGTAAATACTACTTCTCTACCATTAGAATCTTCAACAACAATATTGTTATTTTCAACTGCACTTGTAACTTCTTCATTTTTTTCAGCACTAGATATGTCATTACTACATCCGGCCATTGCAAACGCTATCACTATCATAACTACTAACATTACTTTTTTCATTTTTCCCTCCAATTAATTAATCATTTAATTAAAACTTATATCCTCTTGGTGTAATCATTAAATCATTATATTTATAACTATTTGAATTTCCTATAATGACCATTGTTGTCATATCAATATTATAATTTAGCATTTTTTCTAAAGTTGTAATAATTACTTTTTCACCTTCTCTTTTAGCTTTATTAACAATACCTACTACAGTTTCTTTAGATTTATATTTAAGTATTATATCTCTTGCATCACTAATATAATCAGGCCTTCCTTTACTTTTAGGATTAAATAAACAAATTACAAAATCACCTTCAGCTGCTAGCTTAATTCTTTTTTTTATTAATTCATAATCAATCATTAAATCACTTAAACTTATATATACATGGTCATGCATTATTGGAGCACCTAATGATGCAGCTGCTGCATTAGCAGAAGTAATACCAGGTATAATTTCAACTTCAATTTCAATTTCTTTTTTTGAAATCATCTCAAGTGTAAGCCCAGCCATTGCATAAACACCTGGATCACCCGAACTAATAATAGCTACAATTTTTCCCTCTAAAGCTTTTTCTATACCCTTATTACATCTTTCAACTTCACCTCTCATTCCATTAACAATTATTTCTTTATTTTTCATACTATCTTTTAATAAATCTATATATGTTTTATATCCAACTATTACATCTGCTTTCTTAATAACCTCTAAAACGTGTAAAGTCATCTCTTCATAATTCCCAGGACCTATTCCTACCACATATAATTTTCCACTCATTTAAATCCTCCTATATAAATTAGGTTCTCTTCTAACAATATAATTTTTCTTAAAATTTACGTCTTGATATTTATTATCAATTTTAATTTCGCAAAACATAATTTCTTTATAATTGCTATATTGTTCTTTTAATATTTCACCATTTTGATCTGCAATAAGTAATCCACCAGAATAAATAATTTTATTAACCTTACCCACCAAATTATTTGCAATAATAAACACACCATTATCATATGCCCTAGCTAATAAATACTTATGCCAAATTTCTTTTCTATCTCCCGCTCTAATAGGTGAAGCAAAGGGTGTTATAATAATTTTTGCTCCATTTAATCTATGTGTTATAAAAATTTCTGGAATATGACTTTCAATACAAATTGCAACACCAATTAATGCATTTTTAGATTTAAATAAATTTAAATTACTACCATTATTAAATATTTCCTTTTCATTTTTGCCTAAATGTGTTTTATGATAATATTCAAGTTTTTTATAAATATATAAATATGAATTAAACAATTCATCATTTATCATTAAATTAGCTCCGACAAAAATTTCAATATTATATCTAATAGAAATTTCTTCTAATTTAATTAAATACTCATTATCTAATTTAACATATACAACATCATCTATATCCGATGTGTATCCCGTTAAGGCCGATTCAGGAAATACAATAATATCTGAAGAATTTTCATAAGCTTTTATAATAAAATTTTTAATTGTTTCAAAATTATTTTTTATAGAAAGAGTATTTTCAATTTGTACAACTGCTATTTTCATAATTCTCCCAACAAAAAAGAAACCCATAAGGGTTTCATAATATTCAATAAAAATTGAAGCTTATTTCCACCCGAAATATTCTTGTTCTTTAGATTTTTGGCAGGTTTCCTGGCTATATTCAACTTTTATGCCTTCCCATTTTCACAGTGGCTTTTATAAAAGTTATCGAATACTTACAGTAGCGGGGGCTGCACCGGTTAATGTCCGGTTTCCCTATTATCTCTATTACTTTAGAGCACCAATAATCATATTTAATTTTCTAATACATCATAGCATTATTTATTCCATTAATCAAATAATTTGTTAAATATCTAACATAACCTTATTAATCTCTATTAACAAATTTTCTTATGTCATCATAATCTGATGTAATATTCATATACTCTATATTTGGTCTTTTTAAAACTAAACATTCTATTTTTAAATTTTTGCAACTTTGAACTTTCTCATAAAATCCTCCAACTTTTCCACTTTCTTTTGTAACAAGAAACTTAATATTTTTCTCTTTAATAATTAATTCATTAAATTCAATTGTAAACGGACCTTGCAGTGCAATAATATTTTTAGGTTTTATCCCAATTTTTTCACATTTTTTAATGACATTTGAAGTTGGCAAAATTCTAGCAAATAATCTATCACTATTTAATTTATCAAATTTTTCTAAATTATTACTTCCTATAGTTAATAAAACATTTCCATTTTCTTTTGATAGAAACTCAACTATTTCATCATATGAATCATACTCTTTATAAAAAGAATGTTGACTTTTTTCTCTTTCATATCTTAAATATAAAATATTCATTTTTTTAACAACTTTCATAATGTTTTCAGATACATTTTTTGCATAAGGATGAGTTGCATCAATAACTTTTGAAATTTCATATTTCTTTATCAATTCTAACATTTCATTTTGATTTAATTTTCTGTTTACTTTAATCAAATTTTTATTGTTTATTAATAATTCGCTTCCATATTTTGTAGTTGTGGTAGCTATTACTTCTTTGTTCATCGATAAAATTATTTCAATAATTTCACGACTATCTTTAGTACCACCTAATACTAAAATCATTTTCACCTCATTTCATCATCAGTATTTTCCATTTGCCAAATTGAAATTGTCATTCCATTTTTTTTATGTTTCTCTACAACTTTCACACCTTCATTAGATCCGATAAATCCACATGGTTCACTAACAGCTGAAACACCAATAGATTTTTTAACAAAATCACTACCTTTAAATCTATTTTCAATTTTTTCTATATCTTTTGTTTTTATAGTTTCAAAAGGAACACCAAAAAAATCAGCAGCTTCAATTAATCCGATTTCATTTTTTTTAATATCAATGCTAACTAATTTGTTTATTGAATAAATACTTAAATTATTCTTAATCAAACTTTCATAAATGAATTTAACTATTTCAAAAGTTTTCTTTCCTTTTCTGCATCCCATTGAAATAACTAAATTCTTCTTATATAAATTAACATTATCAATATTTGTAATAGTAATTACACCATCTACACCATTATTATTTTGACTAAATTTTATATTCTCAGCTAATTTATAATTAATATTTACTTTATTACCATTAACAATATGCGCAGTCACTTTTGTTGCTGCATTATAATCAACTAATTCCAAATTATTCATTTTTGCAAAAATATCTACACTAATTGTTTCAATAGTATCAGAAGCAGTAGTTATTACAGGATTTGAATTTAATAATTTAGCTATTTCAAATGTATATTCATTAGCTTTCCCTAAATGACCTGATAAAAGCGAAATTATATTTTTCCCTTTTTGATCCATAACAATAATAGCTGGATCTAATTTTTTATTAACTATCAAATCTTTAATCAATCTTATAACTATTCCTGAAGCCATAATAAAAACAATTAAATCATATTTATTAAAATTTTCATTTATAAAATCCTTTAATTTTATAATTTCTTCTTCTTTTTTATTTGTTAATTTTTTTAAAGTAAATATTTTATAACTACTATCTTTAGATTTAATAATCTCACTTAATTCATATCCACCTTTAGTAATCGATATGATACATTTTCTCATTGAGTAGCTTTCCTATATTCATGAGAAAAACTTTTATCATATAGTTTTGAAAGCTCATATTCATCACCTAAAAAGTCTCCAACAAGAATTTGAGCTGTTTTAGTAATGTTTTTTTCATTTACTTTTTTAGAAATGTTTTCTAACGTTCCAATTACAATTTCTTCATCAGGCCAACTTGCTTTTTGTATTACAGCTATTTTTGTATCTTTGCTATAATGTAACATTAACTTTTCTACAACTTTATCTATCATTTGTACTGATAAGAAAATTGCCATTGAAGCTTTATGGCTAGCTAATTTTTCTAAAGCTTCTAATTTAGGTACTTTAGTTCTACCTTCCACTCTTGTTAAAATTACAGTTTGACTTACAGATGGTAAAGTAAATTCTTTTTTTATACTTGCTGCTGCTGCAACAAATGAACTTACTCCTGGAACTACTTCAAATTCAATATTTTCTTTTTCAAGTAAATCCATTTGTTCTCTAATTGCTCCGTAAATACTAGGATCGCCAGTATGCAATCTAACAACTAATTCATCATTATTAAAAGAACTAATTATTTCTTCTATTACCTCTTCAAGTGTCATTGACGCACTATTAAAATGTACACATTCTTTTTTAGAAAACTTAAGTAACTCCTTATTAACTAAAGAACCTGCATAAATAATTTTATCTGCATTTTCAATTAATCTTTTACCTTTTACTGTAATTAACTCTACATCACCTGGACCTGCACCTACAAAAAAAACTTTATTCATTAAAACCATCCTTTTTTAAAATTACCGTTGTAAAATATGATAACTTTTCATTTAATAATTCTTCAATATTATAGGAAATCTCTTCATTTTCTTTTCCAATATTTGATGCAATAACAATTTTATTTTCAAAACCTCGTTTTTTTAATATTTTATATAAAAACTCTCTATTCCTATATACTTTCATAAATACAATATTATTATGGCTTTCTATCATTTGATTAATTTTATCTTCATCTTTATCCATTGGATAAACACCAAAAGATTCATTATCTAGAGCAATCGGTTCATTTATTATACTTAAAATGTTAGTAAAAGATGTAATTCCAGGAATTGTAATAATTTTAATATCATGTTGTTTTAATTCTTTAACAAGATACATATAAGTTGCATATACAGTTGGATCTCCAATAGTTACAAAAACACAATTCTTTCCTTTACTATAATAATCCTTAATGATATCTACATTTTTTAAATGATAATTTTTTCTTATTTCTTGATCATTTACCATTGGAAAAATAAGTTCAATTATTTCCTGTTTATCAATATATTCTTCAATAATATCAAAAGCTACTGAAAATGCTCCTTCTTTTTTTACCGGTTTAAAAATAATATCAGCATTTTTAATAATATTTATAGCTTTTAAAGTTACTAATTCTTTATCTCCAGGTCCTACTCCAACTCCATAAAAAGCATTATCCATTTTTTACCCCTTTAATAATTGTTATTGAATTATTTGTTTTCATTAATGTTAAATCATTTATTAAATTACCTTTACTTATAGTTGCCTGTATTATTTCTATTTCCTTATATTTTCTTTTTTTAAGTTCTTGAGTAGCTAAATAAATATTTTCAATTGTTATAAAATTTAAAACAACTATGCCATCTTTTATTAAATATTCATCTAAATAGTCAAATATCTCTTTCATCTTTCCAAATGTCCCACCAATAAAAACTTTATTTATTTTGGATTTATCTAAATCATTTGGCGCTAGTCCTTTAATAATTTGCAAATTATTAACTTTAATTTTTTCTTTGTTTTTATATATAAGGTCAATTGCTTCATTTTTTTTCTCAATAGTAGTTACTTTTCCATTAGGAATATTAATAGCCATTGAAATAGCCATTGCACCTGTTCCACCACCAATATCTAATACTATATCCTTATCATTCAATTCAAGTTTAGACATAGAAATTGTTCTTATTTCTTCTTTTGTCATAGGAACTTTTTCACGTAAGAAATCACTATCTTTTATAATTTTCATTTTCAATCACCACCACTGACATTTCAAAACTACTTAATTTCACAATATCTTCTGGATATCCACTATAAATTTTTTCGTTACTATAAGATAAATTTTCACCTATATACATTTTATAATTCATGTTATGAATAATTAATTCCTCAGCTATATATTTTGGTGAATTAATATTATCAGTTAATAATCCTACATATCTATGACTTGTAATTTTATTAATAAATTCTTCATCTCTACCATGAATTGAAACAAAATAACTTTTTTCATAACTTTTCTTAATTTTATTAAAAAAATATGTTAATGAGCTTATTCCAGCAATAACTTCATATTCGTTTTCTTTAAAATTTCTTTTAATAAATTTAAGCATGCTATAAAATGCTGGATCTCCTGAAACAATAATACCTATCTTTTTAGATATATTTTCTTTAATATATTTAATTAACGAATGAAAATCAGCTGTTATTAAATATACTTCTTTATTTTTAATATCTAAAAACTCTACATTTCTCTTACCCGATATAATAATATCCATTTCTTTAATTTTTTTAGTAGCAATAGGTAAAATATAATCACTATGCCCTGGCCCTATTCCAATTATTTGAATTTTATTCATAAAACTCCTCTAATAAAATATCATATTGTTTTGATTTTCCTAATACTCCATGTTTATTTGAAAATATTAAAACTTCAACATTTAATTGATCATATGTATATTTTTCTGTTTTATTTTTAATCACTTCAGCTATTTTATTAAAAAAATTATTTCTATCTATTTCTGGTAATAAATAATTTATTGCCAAATCAGTCGTTATTGAACTGAAAATATTCTTTAATGTTTTTTTCTTTACACCTTCTAATGCAGCATATGCAGTTAATATTTCCATTCTTGAATCAGTCACTCTTGAATGAGTATTAAAATTTCCGCCAGCAATTTTTATTAATTTTCCAATATGACCTACTAATAAAATATTTTTCACATTCATTTCAATTGCTTTATCTAACATAAATCCCACATAATTACTAATTTTAATAATATAATCATCATTAACATTGTTTTCTAATAAATAATCTCGTCCATAATTTCCAGGAGTAAATATTATTGAATCACCAATCTTATTTTTCATTTGATTAAGTTCTATAGCTATTGAATCTTTTAAAGCTGTATTACTCATAGGTTCAACTATTCCAGATGTTCCTAACACTGAAATACCACCAACTATTCCTAATTTTGGATTAAATGTTTTTTTAGCAAGTTCTTTCCCTTTTGGAATTATAATTTCTACTGAAAATTTAAATTTATCAAATTCTTTCAATACATTATTTATCATTTTTAAAGGTACAGGATTGATTGCAAAATTACCTTTTTCAATAGGAAGACCATCTTTTGTTACAAATCCAACTCCCTTTCCACCAAAAATCTTGTTTTCATTTGAAAATTTAACTTTAGAATATATTAGAATTCCATTTGTAATATCCGGATCATCACCAGAATCTTTTCTAATTGCACATTTTACAAAATCTTCACCAATTTGAATATCCTCAACATCTAAAATTAGCTCCCATCCCTTTGGTGTCATTACTTTAACCACTTCATATCTATTATTTGTTATTAACATTTTTATAGCTGCTTTTGTAGCTGCTGTAGCACATGTACCAGTAGTGTATCCATATTTAAGTTTTTTGCCATTTTTAACAACATATTTTTCCATATTATCAAACCACTTTATATTTTGAATAATGCATTTATTATAGCAACAGCAATTGGTGATCCACCTTTTCTGCCTTTAGTCGCTATATATGGAACATCCATATTCATAATCTCTTCTTTTGATTCAGCTGCACCAACAAATCCTACTGGTACTGCAATAATTAATTCAGGATTAAGTTTACCTGATTCAATATATTCTTTTATTTTATAAAGCGCTGTAGGCGCATTTCCTATAGCAAACACCTTAATATCTTCATCTACTGCTTTTTCTATTGCAGCCATAGATCTGGTTATTCCTTTTTCTTTTGCCATTTTATATACATCTTCATCATGTACATAATTCACTAATTCACAACCGATTCTTTTACTAACTAACCCATATTGAATCATCCTAGTATCACAATATATTTTTTCTCCCCTTTTAATTGCACTTATACCATTCTCTATAGCTTTATCATGAAATTTTAATAGTTTTGCATATTCAAAATCGGCTGTAGTATGAATAACTCTTTTTATTATACTCTCTTCTTTTTTATCTAATAAAACTCCATCCGCTTCTAGTTCTTCTCCTATTATTTTAAAACTTTTCTCCTCAATTGATTCCGGATTTTTTTCAAACATTTTTTCCTCCTAATAAAAAAAGACCCAACCGGGTCTACTAAACAATTACAATAATAAAATAATTCTGATTTCCGCCCGAAATCGCTTTCTATTGTTTTAGGCAGGTTTCCTGGCTATATTCAACTTTTACGCCTTCCCATTTTCACAGTGGCTTTTATAAAAGTTATCAAATACTTACAGTAGCGGGGGCTGCACCGGTTAATATCCGGTTTCCCTATTATCTCAAAATTCTGAGCACCTCAAACATATATTAAATTAAATACATCTTAACATCTTAATATTTTAAAGTCAAATTTTCATTTAATTACTTCAACTATTTAACATACATCCAATTCATTAAATATTTAAAATAATAAGACCTTGTACAATACCAATTAAAAATCCAATAACACCACCTAAATACTCAATATGTTTAAGTTCTGTTTTAGCTAAATTTATTATAATTAATTCAATTTTTTCTAAATCAAACTTATTAATATTTTCTTCAATTATTTTATCAATTTTAATAGTTGTTGTTGCTTTTTCTACCATTTTTTCAGTAATTTCATCAATTAAACCATCGCCTTGCGATTCAATTACATCCTCTACAAAAGACATAACGAAATTTACAGGAATCAAAGGCGGAAGTTTATCTTTAATTATTTCTTTAATTTTATCTGAAATCATTTTTTTAATTTCAGTTTTATCAAGTTCTTCAATAAATCCGTCAATTATCTCTCTAAAAGAAATTAATTCTTTATCAATGGTTTCTCCTATACTCTTTGCAATTTCTTCTCTTCTTTTAGGAATAAGACCTTGTAACTTAAAGCCTAAAATGTTAATTGGTTTAAATGGTCTAAATAATAATTTTATTGCAAAAACATTTGTCATCCAACCAATAAATGCTCCTATTATAGCCAAAATACTTAATTTTAATAACATCATTCACCTCGTTAATTTCTTTTAAATTTAATACAGGAACCAATATCTTCAAGTTCAAATTGAAAACTTTTAATAGTTAAATTCCTTATCTTTATAAATTCACTAATTTTGTTGTAGTCCGGATGTTTTTCTATATCTCCATAAAAAATAATCTCATTATTAATTCTAACAGCTGTTCCTCCAATAAAACCATAATCAAGCCCTTTTAAAGTTATATGCCCTGGTTTAATTAAAAGTACATCAATCCCTTCTTTTATAACTTCTTTATAAATTCCTTTATCAGACGTAATTATTGAATTGTCATCAACAACTAATATATTACATTTTGAATATCCTTGATTAACATTAATCCATTTAAAATTTGTATAATCAATTATTTTTTTATCTGTATATTTTACATTATGAATTGCAAATTCACCAACTTTTGCAACATTATAAAAGATATCATTAGGATATTTATTACTAACTTTACTTTCACCTTTTATAATTAAATCTCCAAATTTATTTTTTAAATTTAAATAAATAGATTCATCAACAATTATTTTTTTATCAGTCGAAAAAACAAATATATCAGGGTGACTTGATATGCCTTCATAAGTATTAGTTGATTTATTAATTTTCACTATTTCATAATTATATTTTTCAATATACTTATAAAATTCTTCATTTAAATTTTCAGAAATAAAAATAATATTTTTCATAATAACTCCAAACATTTATCCAACAACATATTATACTATAGTAAAAATGTTAATTATGCAAGATATCATTCTTTATTTTTTTCTATTTATCATTCTTTATTTTTTTCTATTTCATTTTTTCTATAACAACTTTAAAAAGATTATGATTTCTTGAAGACACAAAAGCTACATTTGCAATATCTTCATAGGACTCTTTAATGAATTTAAGCCCATTAAAATTTTCTAAAAGATAATTATCATCATCTATAGTCAAAAAAGTTTTGTAAAGCCAAAAATTTCTTCTCATATGATTTTTTTCTTTTATAATATCTTTAAATTTTATATTTTCAATTGAAGAACCCGGATTACTTATTATAATTTTATCATCTGACAAATAAATTACTATTTCTCTAGTACTATCGAAATAGTCACGATGTATTATTGCATTTCCAACCGCTTCAACTATTCCATCAATAACTAAAAAATCCACTCTCTCCTTTATAAGCATAATTGTATTCGTGAAAAGATTAATTAAATTCCCTTTTAAATTTATTATTTCATTTGCACCGTTAATTCTGTTTATAAATTTTATTCCAACATAGCTTAAATAATTTTGAGGTAAATCACAAAAAAACAATAATCCACCTATAGTAGGACTATAAGCTTTTGATTCCATATCATAACTAATTATTCCAAGATTTGATAATAATTCTAAATTATGAGATTGATTTTGAATATTTATTTTTTCAAGATACTCATTTATTAAGTTAAAATTAAGCACACTAATTTCTATGTTGTAAAGAGGTAATTTTTCGTTTCCAATTAAATTACTTTTTTGAAAAAGCGAAGCAATTTCATCTATTCTAGCAGTATCAGTAGTTGATCCTCTTCTAATATAAAAAGCTCCTGTTTGTCTGCTTTGATGTGGTCTTTTATGACTTTTAAACACTGTAATTGTGACAATATCTTTATTTTCTATTTTAAAATTTTCAACTCTAATATTAATAGGCGGATCAACCGTTAAACTAATAATTTGTTGAATTCTTTCTTCTCCAAACTTCTCTTTGTCTACACCTTTTACAATCTTAGTTTTGTCTTCAATACCATATATTAAATAACCTCTACCACCTTGTGCATTTGCTAAAGCAATTACATCTTTTGACAATTCATTTCTTGTACTATGTAGATCCATATCTAAATCTAATTTAAAATCTAGTTTAGGCCCTTCATCTTGAGTTAATAAATACTGTAATTTTTCGATATCCATAATACACCCCCTCAAGCAAAATATACCCAAATTTTATTAACAATACCAAAAAACCTACAACATAAGTTGTAGGTCATAATATTACTTATACATATTTTCAATTGTTAATTGAATTTCCTTATCTGATAAGAATTCATCAAATGTAATTACTTTATCAAAAGTACCATTTGGTGTTATTTCAATTACTCTATTTGCAATAGTTTCAATAAATCTATGGTCATGAGACGTAAATAACATTGTACCAGTAAATGCAATTAATCCATTATTTACTGATTTTATTGATTCAAGATCCAAGTGATTTGTAGGTTCATCAAGAAGTAATACATTGGCACCAGATAACATTAATTTTGAAAACATACATCTGACTTTTTCTCCACCAGATAAAACACTAACACTTTTAAGTGCTTCCTCTCCAGAAAACAACATTTTTCCAAGGAAACCTCTAATAAATGTTTGATCTTTTTCATGAGGCGAATATTGTCTTAACCAATCAATCAAATTATATTCACTATCCTTAAAATACTCAGCATTATCATTTGGAAGATAATCTTTAGTTATAGTGACTCCCCATTTAAAAGTTCCTTCATCCGCTTCTATTTCACCCATTAATATTTTTAATAAAGTTGTTCTAGCAATTGGATTTCTTGATAATAAAACTACTTTATCAGCTTTATTAATAATAAAGCTAACATTATCAAGAACTTTTTCACCATCAATTGTTTTCGAAATTCCTTCAACAACTAAAATATCTTTTCCAGCTTCTCTTTCAGGAGTAAAACCTACAAACGGATATTTTCTTGAAGAAGGTTGAATATCATCTAAAGTAATTTTATCTAATAATTTTTTTCTAGAAGTAGCTTGTTTTGCTTTAGAAGCGTTTGAACTAAATCTTGCAATAAATGCTTGTAATTCTTTAATTTTTTCTTCTTTTTTCTTATTCTGGTCACCCATTAATTTTGTTGCTAATTGAGAAGACTCTTCCCAGAAATCATAATTTCCAACAAATAATTTTACTTTCCCAAAATCAATATCTAACATATGCGTACACACTTTGTTCAAGAAATGTCTATCATGCGATACAACAAGAACCGTTTTATGATAAGTTAGAAGAAATTCCTCTAACCATGTAATAGCTTTAAAATCTAAATGGTTTGTAGGCTCATCTAAAAGCAAGTTATCAGGATTTCCAAATAAAGCTTGTGCAAGAAGAACTTTTACTTTCTCTCCACCCTGTAATTCAGACATTTTTTTTGAGTGCATATCTTTTGTAATTCCAAGACCAACAAGCATTTTTTCTGCATTTATTTCAGCATCCCAACCGTCTAAATCTTCAAATTCACCTTCTAATTCAGCGGCGTGCATACCATCTTCTTCAGTAAAATCTTCTTTCATATAAAGAGCATCTTTTTCAGCCATAATTTCAACAAGTCTTTTATGCCCTTGAATAACCGTTTGAAGAACTTCATATTCATCATACTTAAAATGGTCCTGTTCAAGTACTGCCATTCTTTCATTTGGTGGCATTGAAACATTTCCTGAATTAGGTTCAATAGCTCCCGATAAAACTTTTATAAATGTTGATTTTCCAGCACCATTTGCACCTATTATACCATAGCAATTCTCATTTACAAATTTAACATTTACATCTTTAAATAATTTTTGGTCTCCAAATTGAAGACTTACATCTGTAACATTAATCATCTACTTCACTCCTTAGAAATTTTATATCTATATGTATTATTTAATCACATTCTAGTAAATACCTTAACTAAATTATTATACACTCATTATACGGATATGCAAATACTTTTAAGGATTTTTTTGATTTTTTTTTATTACTAAAGGACTTAATTGAGAATTATGAGCATTAATGCTTGTAGCGGCAAGTTTTCTAATGTTTTTCAGATATATAAGATAGATTTTTATTTCATCATGAGTTACATTTTCAGGTGATTTACCTAAAGTGGAATCGATATAATAAAAGTATTGCATTAAAAAAGAATTGTAACTTTTTGCAGTGTTTTCAGTTAAATCACGAAGTTCTAAAAACTGATTGAATTTAGTTAAATATGGTTCAAAATTAAAATTATTCATGTAAATCTTCCTTATATTTTCAAATGAGTTCATAGTATAAAATCAAATAAGAATAAAGGAGGACCCTTAGCGTGTAAAATAAAAAATATATAATTGTTAAAGTTACGTATAAATGATAGAATAGCCATGATAGTATCACCTCTGTTGCTATGTTTATTGCTATTTTATGGTGATTAACAATATAACATTATCAATAAAAGGATACTATTATGTACATAAAAAAACTCCGTGATATGTTTTAAGGCTCACCTATCGCAGAACGGTTTTGTTCAATATAAACTAAGGGGGATAAGAGTTAGATGAAGGGTAATAGAATTAATAAATTTGAAAGTCAAAAAAGGATAGCAGAACTTAACCCAAAAGATACATTAATAAAAGCAGGTTTTAAAGAGAATATGATACTGTGTGATATAGGTGCAGGCACAGGCATATTTTCTTTTCCAGCTACTGAAATTAGTAGCAATGATATTTATGCCATTGAAATATCAGATGATATGATTGAGCTACTAAAAAGCAGAATAACTGACCAAAATATTAAAAATCTCAATGTTGAGAAGGTAGATTCTGCTATACTGCCATTAGATAGTAATACTTGTGATATGGTTATAATGGTAACTGTACTGCATGAGTTAGAAAATAAAGAATTTACGATAAGCGAGATAAAGAGAATTTTAAAGAAAAAAGGAAGACTTATGATTATAGAGTTTCATAAAAGAAAAACACCAACGGGACCACCGATTAGTCATAGAATATCTGAAGAATATACAGAAGAAATGTGCAATAGTAATGGTTTAAAATTTATAGAAAAATTTATATTAGGAGATAATTTTTATTGTCTAGTATTTGAATTTTAATTACGTAAAAACATAAATATTGATGATTTTATGGTACTTTAAATTCAAGTGCTGGTAAAGAATTATCCCTATTTATGCAAATTATTAATTTTACGTCATTACTCTTAGAATGCTCAATTTTATATTTTGGAATAGAAAAAATGGAGGGTAAAATGAACGGATATGAAAAGTTGAATACATATATTATTGATAATCAAATTAATGCGGAGCACCTAATATTCAAAAGTTCCACTCATTCTGTTGAAGAAGCTGCCAAAGCTGCATCGGCTAAATCTGAGGATATTGTTAAGAATATTTGTTTGATATCTTCTGAAAAAAAGTTGATTGTAGCCATTGTAAAAGGCGAAGACCGTGTTTCTACCAAGCGAGTAGCAAAAGTATTGCAAATTGATCGTCCTGTAACTGCAAATCCAGAATTCATTTTGGAGAAGACAGGTTACCCTATTGGAGGAGTTCCATCTTTTGGGTATGAAGCAATATTTCTTGTAGATGATAAAGTTATAGAAAAAAATTTAATTTATACTGGAGGTGGAACAGACCATTCGTTAATAAAGATAGATCCTAAGGTATTGATACGTGCTAATAAAGCAAAAATTGCAAGAATCAGAAAATAAATAACCTAAAAAAATGTTTTATAGATTTTTGTAAACTAGTGAATTATAAACGAAAAACTTTTGCTTAGAAAAAAATTAATTTGTTTTTATCAGCTTCAGCAAGAATACTCCATCCTCTAAATTTATGTAGGTTGGAGATGAATTGTTAGTCTTTAAACGCTTATATGTTTGCTTATCTCAAGAGTTTATGTTATAACAAGAACAAAAGTTCTTATTATAACATAAATGAATATTTAACATTTAAAGACAAAGAAAATTTCAATAAAGATAAAAAATCATTTTTAAACTATAACTTGTTAGACGGCGTATTTAAGTATTTTAAAAATAAAGATTATTATGCACTAGCCGCACATGTAAATCAACAGATGATGAAAGAAGTTAATGAAGCCTATAAAAGTTTTTTTAAAGCTTCTAAGAAATATCTTAAATTTCCTAAAACTAAAAATGTAATTAATATATTTACTATAGAAGTAGTCTTAGAAATACCAGATAAAGAAATTATTAAAAAAGAACCTAATAATATAATAGGATTAGATATTGGAGTTGATAATTTTGTAACCATAACAAATAATGCTAGATTAAAACCTTTCATTATTAACGGCAAAATAATAAAATCAATAAATCAATATTATAATAAGCGAAAAGCATATTTAACTTCGATTTTAAGAAATGGTCTTCAAAAAGGACAAGGTAAATATTTATCAAAAGAATTAAATAGACACGCACTAAAAAGACAAAATAAAATGAATGACTTTATGCATAAATCGAGTCATTATATTTTAGATTATTGCATTAAAAACGATATAGATACTGTTGTTTTAGGAAATAACAAACAAAGTAGTAATATCGGAAAAGTAAATAATCAAAATTTTGTAAGTATTCCATATGATTCATTTAAAAGAAAATTAAAATATAAACTTGAAGAAAAAGGTATTAACTTTGTAGAAACAGAGGAAAGTTATACAAGTAAAGCGAGTTTTTTAGATGGAGATATAAT
>JAMOQG010000139.1 GCA_027064135.1 Peptostreptococcaceae bacterium
GTGCAATTTTGGATAGAATTTTGCATCATTCGGAAACAATTATTATGACCGGAAACAGCTATAGAATGAAAGGAAAAATTAAAAAATGACACAATAAAATGTACCAGTTTTAATTGCCATTGACATGATTAATACAGCATCAAGATTAACTAATTCAGAACCCACGAATAATTCAATCACCAAAAAAGAAACTCTCCAAAAATAAAGTAAGATTAATTTGATTTCGCATTAAAAAATATTTTTCAATTTTAAAACAGACAAAGGTTTCTTTTTAAAAAACTGAATTTTCTCTTTTAAATACTATAAAGTTAGCCTGAGTTCCGATTTAAATTTACGTTAATCAGACGAGATTATAAAAACAGAAAAGTTTGAGCGAATTAGGTATTTCTGTTTTTTTTAAGACCAAACTTTTGAAACATTTCCTTTTAATTTTTAGTCTTTCCTTTTTTTGGCAAAACCAACAATTTATTTTTAAATAGGCAGTGATATATTCTATGTTAAACCTTTTGTTAAGGTGTTTTTTTAGATTTACATCTATACTCATTTTAATTTAACTTCTCAATTTTGGGTCGAAATAATTCATCTTTATGTTTTGCTCTTCTTCATTAGATTTTAATTTTATGAATAAAAACAAGAATTGTGAAATTCATATTTAACTTTTTCTTTCACCTATTGTTTTTTTGTTTTTATTTTTCCAGCAAAATCACCATTTGAAACATTCATTTCAGCTATTTTACCAATCATAATATTGTTTGAATAGATACAAACGATATGATTATTTACTCCTATCTTAGAAATTGGAATTTTCAATTTTTCTTATAAAACTTCTAACAAATCAATGCTTTTGTAAATGTTTTCTCCTATTACTTGTATTTTCTATTAATATAAACACCATCAACTTCATCCCATTTTTCTAAAAAACAATACTTTAAATTTTTCATTAATCCTTCAATACCTGGGAAAAGTGTTTTAGGTGATATATTCATTTTTTTTAAATCACTAATTATCTCTTTTCGACTATCTAGTTGTCCACTTAATTCAATCTTTACTATATATTTATAAACCTCAGTGTCATTAAAGGAATTTAGTAAGTTCTCCAGAAAACTGTATTCAAAATTTGATGGAACTAAAAAGAGACCTTGTTGTATTTCCATTCTATCTATTAACCGATCAGGTTCTATACAGAAAATACCTTTTTCATAGATTTGTTTTTTATAATTCCCTTCAATTTTATAAGTTCCTTCTACTCCCATTTCAACAATCATTTTTAGTAAATCATTTAATGGAGCATTTAATTCTTTGATATTTCGTGATGGGAACTTTCTTTTATTTCCTAATCTATCTGACATCTCAGGAATTAATTTTGAGTAATCTATTGCCCAAATTGCAGGATTAACATATTGATTTTTATGTTTAAGTATATTTTCGAATGCAAAGAAAGTTGCTATATAAAAAGATTTAGAAAAGTCTAAAAATCTTGTACAACCACCATAATGCTGCATTAATGCAAAACATTCAATATAATTTTCTGGGAACTGATTGATATAGTTTCTACCGATTTTCATAAATTCATTATACATTTTACTTTCAAAATTTTCTTTTGATATATTTTGATTATATAATTTTGCTATTCTTTCAATATTTGTTTCTAAAGACCATTCAGAGTTTGCTTGTCCTCTAAAAATATAACCTTTTAATTCCTTATCAACATATTGTTTTGCCTTGCTCCATTTTCTGAAACGTTTTATCGTGTAATATTTTTCATTTTTCATATCACCTTACCTTAATAAAAAATTAATTTTCAATTCTTGCATATAATGAGTGGCAGCTGCCACGCCGAAGGCGGTGGAGCTGTGTGTTACGCCTATTTTTCTTAAAAATCGGTTACATTATCTTTCACAAATTCCAATTAATAAAAATTTATTGTTAAACGATTGGTATATGGTGCGTTGGAGGTTTTATTGCATTTCATTCTCCAATCGTTATATCGTTTATTTTTATTCATTATTTTCATTTTTATCACTTTCTCCAAATGAATTATATACTTTGTTGTGCTTTCGTGCTTATTAAAATAATGTTTTCCTTTTTAAATTTTCAATTTTGAAACCAATATTCTCAAAATACACTCTATCATTTCTGTTAAGTTTTGGGGTTGCTAAAATTAATAAATGTTTTGGTCTAGAAAAAGCGACATAACCGTAACGTTTATATTCCTTTTCTTCTTCGTTACTTGCAGTTTTATTAAACCAATTTTTCCAATACCCACCTTTACTATGTCCATCCAAAGAACTTACTATCATCGCGGAATCTAATGTTTCTCCTTTTATATCGTGAATAGTTGTAATTCTGATATTATTATTTGAATGTATTTCAGGTATGTCATTGTTAATTTTAATATCTGCTTTACCACGTTCAACATGAATATTATTGGCATTGTAAGGTTTAACAGGTAGTTTCTTGATAATATCTTCTATGTCAGTCCTAATTAATTTTCCAAAACCACCATATGTTATGTCATTTCCTGATTTACCCTCGAACGGAAAATATTTATTACTAAAGTCATCTAATAAGGTGGCCAAAAATATTCGCCAGTCAGCATTTGAATGATTTTCGGGACAATAATAATCTCTATAACTACCTTTCTTGGAATAAAAAACATTCGATAAAAAATAACTTAGAAGAATTAAAGAACGATTTAATATTTCCGTAGTTTTATTACTTGAGTTCCAAAAATAAATTGCACGAACAAGGTTAGTTAGTGGATTCTTGCTTTCGGTTTGATAGGGCTTAAATTTTAATATCAAGGAGGATCCTCTAATAATAATTGAAGATTTCTCAATTTTTATTATTTTCTTATTTACTTCTGCGTTTGCTTCTTCAATAATTTCTTTATATCGATTTATAAGTTTTGGTATTTCGTTTTCTTCGTATTCTATTAAAGTTAAGCTGTTTGTTAAAACAGTTTCCTCTTTTCCTTTAATATTACTTGGAAATATATAAGAAAAAACATTTACTATTGGTTGGTTACTTCTAAAGTTGTACGTTAATTTAAGACTATTAAAACCATTTGAATTTATGAAGTCTTTTATTAAATCTGGATTGACATCTCTAAATTTATAAATAGCTTGGTTTAAGTCCCCTATAAAAAAAACATAAATCCCTTTGTCTAATAATTTTTGTAAGATTAATAGTTGGATTGGAGATAAGTCTTGGCATTCATCAATAATTAAAACAGGAAACCTCTCAATAAATTTTTCTAATATTATTACTTTTTTCTTTATTATTTGGTGAATAATAAACTCGGCATCTTTAAAAGTTATAAACCCATCTCGCCAGAAAGTTTTCTTAGTTTCTAAAAATCCTTGATATATTATTTTATGCGTCAGCCAATTTTTATTTGGTTCTAAATATTTAATTTGTTCTTGTCTATTCAGTATCTTTTTCAGAGATATAAATTTTTTTGCATTTTCTATTGGTGGAAGAACAAAGAAGTCTTTTTTCTTTACATCAAAATAAAATTTGTTTGCTGGTATAGGTATTCCTATTAAATTTCCTCTTTGCTGCACGACAAACCTTGTTTTTGCTGTATATCGGTTATTTTTTAAGAAATCTGCATTAGACCTTTCGTCAATTATTGTCCTTGGACTAAAATCTTCATCATTCCCTTTAAATTCGGTATACCCATAAAAAAAAGAATTTAAAATGTATTTGTAAAAAAAACTATCAAATGTTCCTATAAAATGAGGGTGTGTCGTTGCTTTCAAACCGGCATATTTTCTAGCTCTATTTTCAATTTCTTTTGCGGCAGTATTTGTGAATGAAACAATGGCTATTCCCTTAAATTTATCTTTCCAATTATTAATTTCATAAGCAGCTTTTAAACCGACAACTTCTGTTTTTCCACTACCAGGGCAAGCTTCTGAATAACAGTTCTGCTTAATACCTTGAGTAATAAATAAAATTTGCTCGTCGGTAAGACACTCAATATTTGCATTTTTATGTATAATTGTAAGTCGTCTGTATATTTTATTTTTTAGTTTTCTTTTTTTCATTTCACCTTATTCAATACCAGTAACCCACTTAATAGCGTATTCAATATATTTTGGAACTGATAATGATATTTGATTTTTGTTCAATTTATATGCTAGTAATTGAGCAAATTCACCTTTACCAATGGGGTTTTGGTTTTCCAGTCTCTCCAAAATCCATTTTGCTTCAGTTGCTTTATTATCTTCTGATTCTTCATTCCAGTCTTTTGTTGAAATATTGTGGCATCTTTCTTTTAATGGTCCATTAGTTGTAAATTTTTCAAGAAGAACTTTCGACATTACTTGCAAATTATTTCCTTCAAATGCCAAATCGTATTCAAATGTTTTTAAATTGCTAAATAGACGACAATTATTTGATTTATCTTTTAGGTCTTCAATCATATATTGACATCTGTTTTTCCCTTTTATCGGATTTGAAGGTGTTGGCAATGTGTCTCTTTCTGGGTCGTTATCTGTTATACCAGCACAAAGCAAATTTATTTTTTCATTTTCATTTATATCATTGCCAATAAAAGGTTGCATAAAATAATCAAAATAAATTCCATTCATATTGATTATAGATATGCCAAAGTCTTGTAAAGAATTAGGTTTTTTATCAGAATGAAATTTATCTGCATATTTTTTTATAACTGTTTTTGCTAATTCAGGTATAATTAATGCTTCGGCTATACCCTCAACGAATAAAATACCACGAGCAAAAAACAAAGTTGATTTAGTAATATCTAACCAACGCTCAAGAAAATACTTTGCATTTTCAGATAATCCACATTTTGACAACTCACTAAATTCAGGTTTATTATTTGGATTAGCAATTGTTACAACTTTTAATGAATCTAAACCAGTGGAAGCAACAATAGTTGGAGAATGCGTTGTAACAACAATTTGAATATTATTGTTTAATGCTTGTTCTTTTAAATATTGTGAAAGTTTTGTTTGTAATTGTGGGTGCAAGTGTGCCTCAGGTTCTTCAATTAATAGGATTTTAGCAAATGTTTCTTTTTCTGATAATCCTTCAATTTCTGCAAGAACAGTGGCTAAATAAAGAATATTGTTATAACCTAAACTGTTTTCATTAAGCTCACGAAACATATTATCTCCATTTTGCACACCAGGCACTCTTAAAGATAAATCAGGAAAGAACAATAATTTTAATTTTTCAATAATTCTATTGAAGTTTACTTCAGTAAATTGAATCATTACATCTTGTCCAAAGAAAGAGCCAACAGCATCAGTTATTTTATCTTTTATAATTTTATCAATTTCTTGTATTTTTTTATCATTTAGAAGTTCTTGATTAAATTTATTTGCCTTTTTCTCAATATTGCTTTTAGATTCCTCGTCATTTTTAGTAAAATTTTGTATAAGTCTTGCTAATCTTGAACCTTTATATGCTTGAAGTTTTTCAGGAGCGTTTCGCAAAGGAGGTAAATAAATACAACTTATTGCTTCAACTAATTCTTTTTCAAAAATTCCACTCTTAGCTTTGCCTCCCCATTTTTGCCATTTAAATCGGCCATAAATATTTTCTTTGTTTTGTATTTCAATATTTAAATAAGCCTTTTGATTATCTGAATAGTCTAACCAAGGTAAATATGCTACTTGTTCTTCTTTTTTTAGACTTGAGAAAGTACCTTTAATTATTATTTTTTCTACACCTTTTTCCTTTGATTGTTTTGTTAACTCCTTATGAAAGTCAGATTCACCTATACCAACTCTTCCAAACTCATCTTCCGAAAGCAATACTCTTATGGCATCAATTATAGCGCTCTTACCACTACCATTTTCTCCAATTATTACTGTAAGATCGTTATTTAATTTTACAGTAAATTTTTCTTTAAAGATTTTATATCCTTCTATTTCAATTTGGGATAGAATCATTGTTTATATTTTATTCTGTATTGTTTTTTTGCATGAAGCACTACTTATTTGTATCATAGATTATTGTTATTCCACCAAATTGGCAAGATAACAACAATGGTATATATTTTTCTTTTATCATTTTTTATAATTCCTCCAGTTATTTTCAATAATTTCTATTACTTTTTACAGTCAAGACTTTTGCTTCAAATAGGCGTAACATCTATATCCACGTCCACTTCTAAGGTAGACATAACTAGCTTATAGATATTTATAAAAGGTAGATAATAACCTAAAATGTATTTTATTATATACCTTATTCCCATGTTAAATTTCCAAATTATCCAAAGGATTATTTATCCTTTGCAGTGTTTTTACGTGACATGTGTGTATATTCCTATTATTAGAATGCTTTTGTTCCCTAAAAAAAATTTAATTT
>JAMOQG010000140.1 GCA_027064135.1 Peptostreptococcaceae bacterium
TTATTACCTAAAGTAAAATATGTTAAAAACCAGCAGTTGAGTATGTTTAAACGTTCAAATATAGAGAAGTATACACCATTAGCTAGTTGATTTTGGGGAAACTTAAATAAAAATGTCTAAAAAAATTGACAGTTACTCCGTCAATTTAATTCCGCTTTCTGTAATTTCAATTTTTCCTAATTTTAAAAGTCTTCCAATCGCTCTTTTAAAAGCTCTTTTACTCATATTAAATTCTTCTTTAATATCCTCTGCATCTGATTTGTCATTATAAGGCAATTTACCTTTAAATTCCAATGCATATAAAATCTCATTCGCATCTTCATCCATTTGCTCTACTATTTGTTTTTTAAGAGAAATATTTAATTTTCCATCTTCTGATACATTAGTAACTCTTGCTGTAACAGTTTCACCAATCTCTAGAGCTTTAGATAAATCATGTTTCAATATTAATCCATGATATTTACCATCTACAGCTACCAAAGTTCCTAAATCTCTTGAATATTGATATACTTTACCAACAACCATATCACCAACACTATAATCAAATGTTCCTGATAAATTCTGATATATTCTCATAGTAGCATAAAGTCTATTTTGATCATCAATTTTTAACATTACCATAACTTTTTGATCAACTTTAACTTCAAATTTTTGCTCATCAAATGGTAATAATAAGTCTTTAACTAAACCCCAATCTAAAAAAGCACCTATTTCATTAACATCTACAACTTTTAATGATTTTACTTCACCCAATTTTATTTTAGGATATTTCGTAGTAGCAGTTAATCTGTCCATAAAATCTTTATATAAAAAAACTTTAACAATATCCCCTACTTTCATAGTATCTTTTACTTCTTTATTTGGTAATAATACACTTTCTTCATTTACATTTTCTGCATCTTCATGTTCCATTAAATATACACCAACTGATGTAAATCTATCAATTTGTAATTCTTGTATTTCTCCTAATTTAAACATTTTTATCAAATCCTTTCTTAAATATAGTATACCACGAACAAAAATATATATCATTTATTTCAAAAAAAAAGATGGATAACCATCTTTTCATTATAAATTTTCTGCTAATACATATAAATCTTTATCTTCTTTATTCATTCGTTTTTCAATAGCTTCAAATACAGAATTAGCATCTTTCATAAATTTTGGTATATCTGCCATAATTTTTGAACGAACATTATATTTTGATTTAAATTCAGTATATATTTCGCTTAAATTACCCATTTCTTCAATATACTCTTTAGCTTTTTTACTAAGCTTATCATCATCACTATTTAAAAACTTAGGATAAAGAAATTTATCTTCATTTATCAAATGCATTTTTAATTTTCCAGCTAATACATTAATATTCATTGCTACATTTTTGCTATGCATATCGAAATCAGGTTTTTTCATCAATTCTTTAGTTTCCGTAACTATTTCGTAAATGTCAGCATGTTGTTTTTTTAAATTATCTAAATTTTTCATTATAACCTCCAATTAAATTAACTAACTTTAGTATATCATATTGACAAATGAAATACGTGATATTTGCAACCTATTTAAAGCAAACTTGCTGCTTCTTCATCTAATATTAAAGTTACATCTCTATGCAGTTGT
Organism: Peptostreptococcaceae bacterium; assembly: GCA_027064135.1. Classification (GTDB taxonomy): domain Bacteria; phylum Bacillota; class Clostridia; order Peptostreptococcales; family Acidaminobacteraceae; genus HSG29. Next base: position 1,618 of record JAMOQG010000140.1, read on the forward strand.
AAAATCGATGCTGGTAATGATGGTGTAATTGGTCCTTTAACTAAAGCTTTAACTGCTTCAGCTTTGTTTTTCCCGCTAGCTAATAATAAAACTTTACAGCTCATCATAATTGTTTTTATTCCCATGCTAATTGCTTCAGTAGGTACATCAGCAGCAGATTCAAAAAATCTTGCATTTGCTTCAATAGTATCTTCATCTAATTCTACTTTATGAGTAATTGCTTCAAATTTTACATTAGGCTCATTAAATCCAATATGACCATTTCTGCCAAGTCCAAGAAGTTGTAAATCTATTCCACCTGCATTTTTAATTCTTTCTTCATATGAAATACATTCTTTTTCAATATCATCAGCTAATCCATTTGGAATATTTATATTATTCTCATTAATATTTACTTTGCTAAATAAATTTTCTTCCATAAAATATCTATAGCTTTGATTATTTTCCTTACCTAAACCAATATATTCATCTAAATTAAAACTAATTACATCTTCAAAGTTAACTTCATCCTCTTTAAATTTTTTAACCATATAACTATAAGTTGAAATCGGAGTTGACCCAGTAGCCAATCCCAAAACACTTGAACTTTTTAAAGTCACTTGACTAATTATAAAATTTGCAGCTTTTCTACTTAATTCATCATAAGATTTTGCAATAATAATATTCATTTTCTTCCTCCTAAAAAACTCTTTCACCATTTTTAAATGTCATTTTAATATCTATGTTTTCATCAAAAATACAGATATCTGCATTTTTACCAATTTCAATACTTCCAATTGTTTTATCTTCATTAATCATTCTAGCAGGATAAATCGATGCCATATTGACAACTTCATTAATAGGATTTTTTACATTTTTATATACATTTTTAATAGCTTCATTTAATTTTAGAATACTACCTGCTAGCGTTCCATCTTCTAAACGAGCAGAATTTTCATTAACAGCTACCTTTTGACCACCTAATTCATAATCTCCAGGCTCCATACATTTTGCAGACATTCCATCAGTAATTAATAACAATTTATCTTTTTTAATATCCATCAAAGTCTGAAACAAACCTTTATTTACATGAATAGTATCTGCAATCAACTCTGAATAAACATTAGATTTAAATGAAGCACCAATCATTCCAGGATTCCTATGATGAAGACCAGTCATTGCATTAAATAAATGAGTAAAACTTGCAGCACCATTTTCAATTGCATCCATAGCCTCTTCAAATGTAGCATTTGAATGTCCCATAGATAAATTAACATCTTTATATTTATTAATTTCTTTTAAAAATCTATTATCCTCATCCATTTCAGGAGCATATGTTATTATTTTAATAATATCCATATAATCTTTTATTAAGTCTAAATTTGGTTTCTGAATATATTTTTCATTCTGCGCACCTTTTTTTAATACATTTATAAAAGGTCCTTCAACATGAATCCCAAGAGGTTCTGCACCAATATAATCTTTGTCATTCATAAATTTTCTAACTGTATCAAAAGCTTTATGAATTTCTTCATCACTCATTGTCATAGTAGTTGGCAAATAACTTGTAACACCATTTTCTAAAACTTTTTTACCTATAATCTTTAAGCCTTCCAGATCTGCATCCATAGTATCATAACCCATTGCACCATGAACATGCACATCAATAAACCCCGGAGATACATAATTACCTTTTGCATCTATGATTTCATAGTCATCATCCATTTCATTAATAATGTTTTGAAATTTCTCATTAAAAATAAGAATTGATTTATCCAAAACCTTATTTTCCAAAATAATCCTACCATTAATAATCGCTTTCACAGCTCACACCCCTTTATAAACTTTCTTTACTAAGTATATATTAAAAAAGGTGTTTTGTCACCTTTTTTTAAATACTCTTCTTCATTAGTGAAGTTTGTTCACTTAATCATATTCTTTGTTAAATAATAATTTCCAATAATATATGTACCATATAGGCTTGCATTTTCTCTTAAACCAGAAGGAAACACTTTTACTTCAATCGGACTTTTTTTATTAATTATCTCTGATATTTTATTTAAAAATGCTATTCCTAAATCAATCAATGCTCCACCAATAATTATACATTTTAAATCTAACAATATTGCAATATTATTTATTGCAACTGCATAAGCTCGCGCTGCATTCTCAACAACTTTTAAAGTATATTTATCTGCTGAATTTATACTTTTCACTATCATTGGTAATGTTATTTCTTTTTCACCTTCATTTGTTAAATCAAATAAAATACTATCCTTGTTATCTTTTAATCCCAATTCAATTGTTCTAATAATATTTGGAATAGAATATAAGCTCTCTAAATTGTCATCTGTCTCTAGATTTTCTTTTTCTATAAAATAGCCTATTTCGCCTGCAGCATTTCTAATACCTTCATAAAGTTTTTCATTTAAAATTAAACCTGCACCAATTCCTAAAGTCGACGAAATATAAATTAAGTTATTATAAGATTTTCCAATTCCATAGTGTTTCTCTCCCAACGCAGCCATTGAAATATCATTTTTTACAATTACTTGTTTATCAAAGCGCTTTTTTAATTCTTTTGATAAATTAATTGTTTCCCAATCACTAAATTGTGGATTTGCATGTATTTCTCCTGTTTCTTCATTGATTATTCCAGGAGTTGAAACAGAAATTATTCCAATTTTTTCTTCATCTATTTTTTGACTTTTAAATAATTTATCTATTTCTAAATAAATTTTCTCAAAATAATCATTTTCTTTAACTTTTTTATCAATCTGAACTTTTATTTTTATAATAATTTTACCATTTAAATCAAATAAAGCTATCATTGGATAATCAACATTAATTTCAAGTGACAAAATATATTTATATTTTTCATTAAAAGCAATTAAAAGTGGTTTTCTTCCACCTGAAGAAAGACCTTCACCAAATTCATAAAGAATATTATTTAAAATTAATTCTTCAACATTTTTTGCAACTGTAGGTTTTGAAATTTTTAAAATTTTGGATAAATCAGCTTTTGAAGTAGGCCCTTTTTTTCTTAGATATTCTATAATAGTTTTCTGATTCGTTATTCTAACAATTGATTGATCTCCAGCTTTATTTTTCATCTTATTATTTCTCACTTTCTAATTTATATAATTATCATTATATTACACAAACATTTTATAACATTTTATAAGTATTAACAAAATTTTATAAAAAAAAACTTGAAAAACGTTTTCCTAATAAGTATAATGTATCTAGAAAGTATAAAAAGAAATTAATCTTATACGTTAACGTATGGGGGGGGATTAATACAGACATCTTTTCTATACTTCTACTTATCCTTTAAATTCTTTAGGAAATAGCTGAAGGGAGCTATTTCCTTTTACTTTTTTGAAAAAAAATGACTCAATATATTTATTGAGTCATTTCTATTATTTAATAATCACATTTTCAAATTCATAATCTAATTTTTCAATATAATAATCAAATTGAACTTTTGCTTTGTAAAGTGTAAGTTCTTTATCACTTAAATTATTATATGAAGTTCTATAACTGTCTACAGCTTTTTTATAATCAAGATATGTAGACATTTCGTTATCAAATTTTAATTTTTCTATTTCCATTGATCTCTTTATAAGTTCTAAATTTAATTTAGCGATTTCTACATCAGCATAACTATTTTGTAAATTATAATAATCAGTATATATATTTACTTCTTCAGTAATTTTTGAATCTTCATATGCTTCAAGTAAATCAATTACTTCTTCTTCAAGATCTTCATAACTATCAGGTTTTTCATATCTTGAATATCTACTAACTACTGTTTTCTCTAAATTTTTCAATAAATAGTTATTATATGAAGTTCTAACTGTGTTACTATTTACAATTGCTTTTTCAGTTATTTCATTTAAATTATAATTTAAATCATCAATAGAAATATCCACTTTTGTTTTTAAATTCAATTCTGTGCTAATTGGATATCCAATTAATCTATTAACTTCAATTAATGCTTTACTGTAATTTCTTTCTAAATTGCTAATTTCAATTTCTAAATTTTTAACATTAATTTCATATTCAAATAATTGATTAGTTGTAATCATGCCCAATTCATATTGAATCGTTTTTTGCTCATATTCTTTTTTTGCAGTAACAAGATCTTGATTTTTAAACATAATTGATTCTTTTTTATTAAGTACATCATTGTATTTTTCAAGTGTATCAATTTTTAAATCTTCTATCATATCAAGTTTACTTTCATTTAAGTCTATAAGCACTCTGTTTTTTTGAGAAGGAGTTAATTCTTTTGTAATTCCATTATTAAGATATTCAGAATCAGAACTTAACCCACTTGTTTTTACACTATCTGATTTACTATTTGCAGATTTTAAATATCTTTCAGCTAATAAAATTCGTTGATCAATAGTATCAAGTCCATTTGAATTTTCAATTGACAATTCTAATACATTGTCATAATCTAAATTGACATTTAATTCATCTGCAAAAACCACCGAAAGTGAAAGAAGCATACCTATTATCATTATTACACTAATTATTTTTTTCATTATTAATAACCTCCTATGTTACTTTCAAATCCCGGTCCAAAACTTGAAGCATTTTCTAATTTTTCATAATTTAAATTAAAAGTTCTTCTTGATGAAACTAGTGAATCTTTTGCCATATTATAAACAAATTCAATCATAGCAAATGTGTTTTTATCAAGCATTCCTTTTTCATACATACTTCTTTTTTCATTTAAATCTCTTGTTTTCATCAAATAATTATCAATTTTCGAATTATAATCATCCAACGATTGAAGTGTTTCAAAATATGCTTTTGTAACATCCTCTTTTACATCTAATATTGCTTCATCTAGTTCATTTTCAGCATCTATTAAATCAGAATCATAGGTTAATCTATCATTAGTTAATGGATTTGATAAATATTCCGCTATAATATTAGCTTCTCTACTTTCCATATCATAATTTAATTTTGCATTAATAACTTCCATTCTATTTTCTACTGCACTATTTTCATAAAAACTCAATTCATTAAGTTCAATCTTTCTAAAATCATAAAGTTTTGATGTTAATTCAGCATCTGTTTTTAAGTCAATACCAATTAATTTATTAAAATTAAGCTTTAATGTTTTTAATTGTCTATCTAATTTCTCATAATTTAATTTTTGAATTTTGTAATTTGTTTCTTCATTTAACAATGAAAAAGCAGAAATTTGTCCTAATTCATATTTAAGTTTTGCTGATTCATATTTATCTTCTAAAATATTAGTATATAAATTTTGACTATTAATCATATCATTAAGATTTAAAATATTAACATATAATTCTTTTACACTAGCTTCTAAAGTGATTGGAAGCTGTTTTTTATTATTTTTCATTGTTTCATAACCAACCCACGTTTGATAATGCGGAAAATCTCGATTCTTAATAAATTTATCAAGCATTTCTTGCCCACTATATTTAGGAGGAGTTTTACCAAACATCATCTGATATCCAGCAAGTTTTTGCTCTTCAAAAGGTGTTAAAGCTTCTTTTTCAACATATTTCTTATCATATAAATCTTCATATCTTCTAAGCGCTGTTAACATATCTTCCATTTGATTTTTTAAAGTAAGCATATCATTATGCGTTTCCCACATATCTTCCATTTGATCTTCTAAATCATTTATAGCATCAGTGTTTTCAATTGCCCTATTAACTGCATCTGTTAAAGATACTGAGTTTTCATTCGCAAATGAAATAACACCTAATGAAGATATCATCATTACTATTAGCATAATGCTAATAATTTTTCTTAAATAACTACTTTATTTTACTTCCTTCTGATATTTCATTTCCCATTACTTCAATTATTTCATCTCCAACAGATAAACCTGAAATTATTTCAACATTTTTTTCACCAATTAAACCAATTTTAATTTCTTTTGAAATTGCTTTTCCATTCTCATTTACAAATACAAAATATTTGTTATTTTCTTCATAATAACTATCGATGGGAATTGCAACAACATCTGATTTATGTCCTTTTATAAAATTCAAATCTAATTGTTGATTTAATAAATATCCATCAGATAATCCTTCAACTTTTATTTCAACATTAACTTTTCTTTGCTTAATTCCTAGTTCAGTTAACTCTTCATATACTTTAGGATAAATTTTACTTACTATCCCTTTTACTTCTTTATTTGAAATAACATCATCAATTTCAACTTCCATTCCAACATATATATCAACAATTTCAGATTCCAATACATCAGCTATAATATTAATATCTTCGAAATCTGTAATTTCAACTACCGGACTTCCCTGCATTACAAATTTTCCTTCTTCAATAAATTTTTCTGTTACGATACCATTTTTTAATGATATAATTTCACAATTATCTAATGATTCAACCACTGCTTTTTTAGATGCTTCAAGAGCTTCTATTTGAGAAGCATATTGTAATTCAACATTTGAACTAATTTCTTTTCTTAAACTTGCTAAATCGTTTTGTAAACTATATACTTGATTTTTTAAAATAGTATTCTGATCATTAATTAAATTAAATTCATCTAAGCTTATTGCTCCTTGATTGTAAAGAGCCTGCATTTTATTTAAATCCTCAGTATTTCTAAATAAACTTATATTTGCTGATGATAATGCATATTCCAAGCTATTAATGCTTTCCTTATCTGCAGGTTTAACCGCTTCTTTCAACATATAATTTAAATTAGCAATTTGTGCATCAATCCCTTCAATTTGGTAATTAATATTACTTTTATTAATTTTTGCTACAATGTCACCTTTTTTTATCTTGTCGCCTATTGCACAATCAAACTCAAGTATCTCACCGCTTGCAAGCGCATAAACAGTTGATATACTATTAGAATTTATTTCACCTTCGCCTGAAATTTCCTTGCTAACTTTCCCTTTTTCAATACTGTAATAATCAACATCCAGCCTTGAAGAATTTTGACTTATAAAATATCCTCCTACTGCTAATACTAGAATTACTATAACACCTACAGCTACAATTTTTCCTTTTTTTGATATTTTCATAATTTTTAGCATAGATTAATAAATATTAATCACGCCTTCCTCCTTTTTTGTAATATTAATTTACGATGCTCTTTCTTTAAGTGCATCAAGAAAATTAAGATTCTTTATTTTGCCATATGCAGCTAATTCAGCTAAAAATATAAATCCTAATGTAATTACTACACCAATAACATATGATTTTGGTTCAACAGTTCCACTAAAAGAATAAATATCTGTTGAAAATGCATTCATCATATTTTCAGATGAAAATTTAGCAAGCGGAATACCTATAATTATTCCTAAAATTGATATAATGAAATTTTCTTCAATTATCATACCTATTATTTCATTTTTACTCATTCCCAAAATTCTAAGAGAAGAGAATTCCATAGTTCTGCTATTTATAGTCATTATTGTAGTATTATACATAATTGCAAAACCTAAAATAAAACCAAAAAATAGCATAGCAGAAATACTTGCAGATGTAATTTTCATAAATTCTTTGAAACTAGAGCTTATATCACTTAAAGAGCTAACAGAACTAATATTATAAACATTTTCTAATTTCTTCTTTACATCATCGTCTGAATTAATATATACCCCACTTATTGCATCTCTATCAACTAATTCTTTTTGCATTAAATCAATATCCATATATACATTTGATCCCAGATTTTGTTTTACTATTCCATCTACTTTTACTACAATATCATTTTTACCTGGAATATAATTATTAACATTAATATCATCGCCTACTTCTATTTCAAGTATTTTAGCAAGTCCACTTGTAATATATACAAAATTCTTTTTAGGAATTAGTATTTTTCCATCCATATCTTTAAAATGATACATTATAGTATCTTCTTTCATTCCGATAACATTTGCAATTTTGCTTCTCCATTTCGACTCAATTTCAAAAGGATAGTCAAGCTTCGGTTCAATTTCACTATAACTAATATTATCTTTTATAACATCAATCGATTCCATACCCGTTGGAGCTACAAAATTAATATCATATTCCATTGTCAACGTTTTACCATACTGTTCTGTAAACATTTTAGGCATTTCTCCAAAAAAGAATAGAGGCACTACAACTACAAGCAAGGTTACTGCAACTCCCATCGCAATAAATAATACCCTAGTTTTTTTTCTCATTAAATTTCGCCAAACCATTTTATCAGTAAATTTTATTTTATTCCATAATTTTGTACCTTCAAATAAAACTCTTTTTCCTTTTTTAGGCGGCTCTTTTCTCATCGATTCTGCAGGTGCAATTTTCAATGAATTCTTAGCCCCAAGTACTCCAGCTCCTACTGAAAATAATAATGATAAAAATACTGCACCTATTAAATAATTCGGATAATATTTAACAGTGACATAATGTACTTTATAATACATTGTATAAAGTTTTGTAAAACTTTTTGATAACGATACTCCAATTGCAATACCAGCAAAACTACCTATAAGACCAATAAAAACAGCAAATTTCGAATAATGAATTAACACCTCTAAATTTGTATATCCCATTGATTTTAATACTCCAATAGTCATTCTATCATTTTTTACAAGCCTATTTATCATAACGGTAAGTATCGCACCAGCAACAATTAAAAATAATAAAGGAAGAACTGCAGATGATTTCTTTCCACCTTTTATTTCTTCGCTAACAATCATATAACTTAATTGATCTTTTCTAGTAATTACTCTTTTAACTCCATATTTATCTAATGCTTTTTCTATTTCATCTTTTACCTTTTCCGGATTATAACCCTCTTTTAAATCAATAGTTAATTCATTATAAGAATTACCCATTCCAAACGCATCTTTTGCAAATCTTTCTGAAACATAAATCACACCAAATTTTTCAAAATCAGGAAGTATTGCCTGACTATCTTTCATTAAATAAACAAATTCAGGTGAACCCACTTCAGATACAACATTTAAATCGTATCTTTTTCCATTTATTTGAAGTGTTAGTATATCGTCCAATTTAATATTTCTTCCTTCAACAAACTGTTCAATTACAAATGCATCATAAATAGAATTAAATTCTGATTTACCACCAATTTCATATAATTTATTAATTTGCATATCATCTGGTACTGAAATTACTCTTACAGTAACTTTTTCCTTTGTACCATCTATTATTAATGGAACATCCCGTTTAATTCTTCCTTCAACATTTTTTACTCCTTCAATATTTTTTACAACATCTAAACTATTTATTGGAATTTTTACAACTTCTGCTGTAATATCTGCTAAATTGTTTTTTTCATAATAAGTAGCAGCTGAATTTTCAAAATTGCCAATGCCCATATTCATAGCAATATATATTAAAATACCAACCATCATAACAGTCATTATTGCAAAATACTGAAGTTTTGATTTCTTTAAATTTCTTATAACACGCTTATTTAAAGATTTCATTACCATTCAACTCTATCAGGGCTTATTGGGTTTTTATTTTCAATTATTTCTTCAACTTCACCACTTCGCATTTTTATTACTTTATTTGCAATATTTGCAATTGCAGCATTATGCGTAATAACAATTACTGTTTTTTTATATTTTCTATTAACATCGACTAAAAGCTGCAAAATCTTCTTTCCAGTTGAATAATCAAGTGCTCCTGTTGGTTCATCACATAAAAGGATTTTAGGATTTTTTGCAACAGCTCTTGCAATAGCAACTCTTTGTTGTTCTCCACCACTCATTTGAGATGGGAAATGACCTGCTCTTTCAGAAAGTCCGACATCATTCATAATTATATCAATATCAAGTGGATTAGAACATATCTCAGTAGCCAATTCAACATTTTCTTTTGCAGTTAAACTTGCCATAAGATTATAAAATTGAAAAACGAATCCAATTTCATCACGTCTATATTGTGTAAGCTGTTTTTCAGTGTATTTTGTTACATCCTCATTATAAAATTTAACACTTCCATCAGTGGGATTATCCATTCCACCAATCATATTTAATAATGTAGATTTACCAGAACCACTTGGTCCTAAAACAACTACAAATTCTCCATCCATAACTTCAAAACTACTTCCTCTTAAAGCTTTTACTTTTACTTCTCCCATTTGATAGTATTTCTTTAAATTTTTAACTTCTATAGCAACACTTGTTTTTTCAGTTTGTACCGCCGTCATTAACATATTCACCTCTTATTTTTAATAATCTTAAATAAAACATATATTTTTCTATAATCCAATTCCATTTATTAACATATCCATTAAATCATCTACTAAAAAAAGCATCTCTTCTGAGTATTTTTTTTCATTATTCTTATTAATCTCAAAAAAATATTCGCTAAGATTAATAATCATAGAATTAATTAAATAACTAACAAACTCTACATTTATATCAGGTTTTATTTCTCCTTTTTCTATTTCTATTTCTATTAATTTTTTATAAAAATCAATTGCCATATTTTTATTCTGCCCAATTATCTTATGGTATATTTCACTATTATTGTTTTTCATAAGTAGTACACCAATTGAAGCAAGTTTTTCATTCTCATATGCAAATTTCAATCCTGATTTAAAAATTTCTTTTATTATTTTTATAAACCCATTATCAATTTCGCTAATTAACGTTGCATTAACATATTTCATTTTTTTTTCAACTGAAAGACTAATAATATATCTAAATAAATCTTCTTTATTTTCAAAATATTGATAAAAACTACCTTTAGATATTTTGCAATTTTCAACAATTCTATTTATACTTGAATTCTCATAACTATATACTGCAAATTCATTTATTGCTTTTTCTTCAATCATTTTTCTTTTTTCTTCATTAATATTAAAAAATGTTTTTTTAGGCATTTTATCACTTCTTTCGTTTTAAAAACTCAACTTCTTACCGTGTGACCATCTAGTCACATGATACTACTATAATTTAAAATTGTCAATAAATATCTATAAGACTTACTACTAACAAAAAATAAACCTATTTAAAAATAAGTTTATCATTAATTTACTATTTCTTGTAAAATATTATTATCGCTAAGTATTTCATTAACAAATACATCTACCACTTTGGGAGAAAACTGTATTCCTTTCTGCAAATTTAATTCAATTATAGCTTCCTCAACGGTCAATGGTTCTTTATATGATCGTTTTGATATCATTGTATCATAAGAATCAACAACAGAAATTATTTGTGAAATTTCTGGAATTTCTTCCCCTTTAAGACCATTTGGGTAACCCGTCCCATCATATCTTTCATGATGATGTAAAACGTATTTTGCAATATCTTTTAATTCATCTGATTTTTTTAAAACTTCATATCCCCAATAAGGATGCATTTTAATAGTTTCGTACTCTTTAAAATTCAACTTAGTATTTTTATTTAAAATATTTCTATCCACTAATATTTTTCCAATATCATGAACCATACCTGTCCAATATGCTGAGTCAGCATCTTCAGTACCTATTTTAACTGCTAATTTTTTTGAAAGTATTGCAACATTCTCAGAATGGCCTTTTGTGTAACTATCAAATAATTCTAGCATTTTTACAAGCGATATAATTATACTATTTTGAGTATTATTTTTATTCTCAACTATTTTTTTATTTGTATAATAGTTATTAACTAAAACACTTATACTCTTTAACAATCTGCCATCATATTCATTAAAAATTCCATTTTCGTTTTTTCTACAAAAACTCATTCCACCAATTAATTTTGAGCCATAATAAAAACCAATATTAATTAAATTACTCTCATTCTTTTTTATAATTCCAACTTCATTTTTAACAGGCATCATTAACATAGTTTCTTTTATATTATTAATATTAAAATTCTTTTTATGATCTTTAATAAATTCAATTTCATTATCATCATTTAATAAAAACACAACTCCTGATTCTGCACTAGGAATAAAATCAAGTGATAATTTAAATATATTTTCTAAATATTCATTATTATCATCATATTCTAAAGTTCCAGTAATTATTTTAATCACTCTTTCGAAATCATCTGCTAATCTAGCTGTTTCATCATTCAATCTTACTAATTCTACATTGTCTTTAACCAAAATTTTATTTTTCTCTTCTATTTCATTTTTCATATTTTCTATATCAGTTATATCTTGTGCTATTACTAAAATTTCTTTTGAATTTTCTGATAATTCAATTGGAATTTTATGAACTTTAAAATACATTTCTTCACCATTAACAACTATTTTTTCTACATATTTATATGTAATATTTTCATCAATTACACGATGATCTGTATAAACAAGTCTGTTTAATTTAATTTTATCAAATATTTCCATTTCATTCTGATTTCTACCTTCAATATCATTTATATCAATTCCTAACAAATTAGAATATGCTTTATTACATAATAAATATTTACCATCATAATTTTTTATCATTATACTCATTGGAGATAAATTAATTATTTCTTTTAACTCTTTTTCTTTATCTGAAATAATATTTGCAAAAGACTCAAGTTCATCGTTTTGAGCAATTAACTCTTCATTAAATGCTTCAAGTTGTTCCAAACTTGCTTGAACTTCAAAATCAAGTTCAACCGTTTCTTTTTGTTGTCCAAAATAAACCATTATCAAATACGCAACCAAAACTCCATATAGAATTCCAAATATAATTGAAAAAGAAATATCACTAGGGTATATCTTATAATTGTGTAATTTTTTATTTAAAACATTTCCAGACAAAAATATCATTGTATTCAAAATTGTAACCAATAAAAATTTCCACCTATTTTTATAAATCTCCATATTTTCACCCCATATAAATCACATTCACTTAGCTTATCGTCTAATAGATTCCATTATTAAATTTTTTTTAATTGAATTCTAATATTTCTTTAAGTTAACATTAAATTTTCAAGAATATAATAAAAATATAGAAAATATGAGGAGGAATATTATGAATATTACATTAGAAACAATTAACGATTTAAGAGAAAGAACAAATGCAAGCTACAGCGAAGCAAAAGATGCCTTAGAACAAACAGGCGGGGATTTGATTGACGCCATTATCTATCTCGAAAAGAAAGGAATTTTATCTTCAAAAAAAGTTCAAATAAAAAAAATGATTTTAACAAAAAAACTAAATCTTTCTTTAATTCAATGGGAAGTGTGAACTTCGATTTAATTAAAAAAGATAAAATTTCTTTAAGGCTACCTTTACCAATATTTATTTTAATTGCTTTAATTGGAATGCCTTTTGTAGTTATAGGTCTTATAATAGCAATACTAATGGGTTATAAAATTGAATTTACAAAGGGGGATGAATAATATGGATATTACTTTAGAAAAAATTGAAAATTTAATTGAAAGAACAAATGCATCATATACTGAAGCAAAGGAAGCACTTATTAAAAGCAATGATGATTTACTCAAAGCTTTATTAATTATCGAAGAAAATCGTGAAAATGAATAGTAAAAAAGAAAAGCATAAAAGAAATTTCAATGAATTTATTGCTAGATCATTTTCTTTTTTCAAAGGTCCAAAAAAATACTTTCAATGCCTTTGTGGTTAACTGTTCTAATAGTTTTTTTATCTCACGATTTTATTTTTCCAGTGTTAATACTTAGTTTAGTACTTTCAATATTTACCGATTATAATTTTAAAATTCAATAACCTTGAAAACATCTCCTTTTGAGATGTTTTTACTTATTTACATTTCTTCATCTAAGAAATATAATTAAACAAGAAAGGGGTTTTTATGAATAAAACAATATTAATTGTAGAAGATGAAAAGAACATATCCAGATTTTTAGAATTAGAATTAACACATGAAGGTTATGAAGTTGATAAAGCATATGATGGTAAAGAAGCACTAGAGAAACTAGAAGCCAGCTCATATGATCTTGTTGTACTTGATATAATGCTTCCTAAAATTAATGGTATGACTGTATTAATACGATTACGTAAATTTTCAAGTATACCAGTAATTATGCTTACTGCAAAAGATGATACTATGGACAAAGTAATGGGACTTGATTCAGGTGCTGATGATTACTTAACAAAACCATTCGAAATTGAAGAACTTTTTGCAAGAATTAGAGTGTGCTTAAAACATAAAAAAGTAGATATAGAAGATTCAAATTTACTTGAATTTGGTAAATTAAAAATCAATAATAATATGATGAGTGTTTATTACAATGATAATGAAATTAATTTAACTAAAAAAGAATATGAATTATTAAAATTTTTACTTGAAAACAAAAAAATCGTATTATCAAGAGATATTATACTTAATAAAGTATGGGGATATGATTACTTTGGTGATACAAATATTGTAGATGTATATATAAGATATCTTAGAAGCAAAATTGATGAAAAATATAATATAAAATTAATCCATACAGTTAGGGGAGTGGGGTATATTTTAAAAAATGAATAAACTAATTAATATTATCTTATTACCATTTAAAATTATATATTTTATAATTATACTTCCATTTAAAATGATTTCATTTATAATTAAAGTTATTTTAAATGCATTAAGTTTTATATGGAATAAATTTCTGTCATTATTTAAATTTTCTTTATCTTTTAAAATTTCATTTTTCTATTTATTAACTATAGGGTTCACTCTTTTTATAATGATAGCAACAATATTATTTGGATTTAAATTTTATTTAAATAATTCAATACCATTAACAATTAAACATGACAATGATGCTATAATAACTTTTTTAGATAATAATAGTGAAATTGAAATTAATGAACTAAAAATGTATTTGTCAGATAACAATAAAATAGAAATTTCAAAGAATAATATAAAAATATTTAACACCACTCCTAAAAGAATTATGAATTTACCAAGTCATACTAATTTAGATTTTCTTAATTTAAATACATTAATGACAGAGAAAAATATTTATTATAAAAATTACTCAATTACAATTTCACCTTATTTATTTAATTATCTTTTAATTTCTAATGCACTTTTAATATTTCTTATTGTAATAAGTGCTTTTGCGCTTGTAATAATAATAGTGATTGGTAATATCATAAACAAAAAAATGTTTGAACCAATTAAGACAATGTCTAATTCAGCAAAAAAAATTACTGGGAATAATCTTAAAGAAAGAATTAATGTTTCAAATTCTTATGATGAATTAAAAGATTTAGGTGAAACTTTTAATGAAATGATGGATAGAATTGAAATATCATATCAAAAGCAAAAACAATTTGTTAATGATGCTTCACATGAGCTTAGAACACCAATAGCTGTGATACAAGGTTATTCAAATATGTTATATAGATGGGGTAAAAAAGATGAAAAAATCTTAGATGAGTCTATTACAGCAATTAGAGAAGAATCAGAAAATATGAAAACACTCGTAAATTCTTTATTGTTCTTAGCAAGAACTGATAAAAATGAAAACAAATTAATTAAAACAAATTTTTTAATAAATGATCTTCTGGAAGATCTTACTAAAGAAAATAAAGTGATTGATTCAAAACATAATTTCAAAATGGAAATTGAAGAAAATTTAATAATTCAAGCTGATAGAAATCTATTAAAACAAGCTTTAAGAATTTTTATTCAAAATAGTATTAAATATACTAAAGACAATGGAACAATCACATTAAAATCTTATAGTAGAGACAATAATATTATTGTAGATATTTCAGATACAGGTATTGGAATTCCAAAAGATGATTTATCAAAAATATTTGATAGATTTTACAGAACTGATCAATCTAGAACTAGAGAAATGGGTGGAACTGGATTGGGTTTATCAATTGCAAAATCAATTATTGCTTTACATGATGGAAAAATAAAAATAAGAAGCAAAGTAAATGTTGGAACAGATATACGTTTAATACTTCCTTATAAGTAAAAAGCAGAATTAATTATTATTCTGCTTTATTTTTTATAAAATTTCAATTTTTGTCTTTAATGTTTTTTCGTTTTTCCCATCTATAGTAAATATGCCTTTTTTATTTTCAATAATATCTGTAGCATCTTCAAAATCAGTCATTCCACACCAAGGTTCTATACATATAAACGGAGCTTTAGGAGTCCAAATAGCTAAATAAGGAAAATCATTAAAAGTAATTTTAATACGTTTGTTTTCATCTCTACTCTGAAGTATTAAATAATTTGATTTTAGATTTTCAAATAAAAGAGTATCATATTTAAAAAGATTATAAGTAATTAATAATTCTTTTTGATTATTTAAAACTTCAATTTTCTTATTTGTTGTTAAACCATTTTCCAAATTAAAAGTATATGATTTTTCGTTTTCTGTTTTCTCAAAAATAATATATTTATTCCCTTTATCAATCTCAAAATTATATGCAGTATGTCCACCAATATTATAATACATTTTTCTATCGCTTAAATTCTTAACTATATATTCAATTATTAATTCTTTTTCCAATAAATAATAATTAATATAAAGTTCAAACTCAAACGGATACATCTTTAATGTTTTTTCATTTGATTTATATAAAAAACTTAAATACTTTTCATCTCTATTTACTAATTCAAATTCTGCATTTCTAACAAAGCCATGCTTTGTCATTTGATATTCCACACCATCCAGTGTATATTTACCATTTTTCACATTTCCAATATATGGAAATAAAGTAGGAGAACTTTTTGCCCAATAAACTTTATCAGCCTGCCAAATATATTCAATTCCATTCTCTTTATCAAAAAGACTCTTTAATTCAGCTCCGGAAGAATCAATTACAACTTCACATTTATCATTAAATAAAATATTTTTCATAAAATCTCCTCTTTTATAAAATTTTATTTATTTTAATTTTTCATACGCACTTAACATACCGTCTAAGCTTTCAATAAAATACTCATGCCCTTTGTAAAAATTAGAAGCTTCAATAATAATAGGTTTATTCTCTTCAATCATTTGATTAAATATCACTTCAGTATTAAAAGCCCAATTATCTTCTTTTCTTTGATTAAGGTTCGGAATAATATGATGATATCTTTTATAATATTTATTATTCATATAATATTCTTGACCTTTAGTAGTCCAAAAATGAAATGCAAATACTTCTTTTTTCAAAATTTCAAAAGCCTCTTCAAAGTTAAATCCAACAAGTTTTGATGCAAAATATAAATGCCCAGTATCTACTAAAACATCTAAATTTGAATACTTTGGTATTTTTTCAATCCATTCATCATAATCATTGAACATTATATTTGATCCAAAATATTCTAAAAGTATTTTACTATTATATCTTATAGCTAAATCATTTACTCTTTTTAAAGATTCATTTAAAAATTCATTAAAATTATCAAACTCTGTATCATTATGATTTACACCTGGAAAATGAATCACTAAATATTCAGCATTCATTTTTTCTATTCTTTTTAAATTTTCTTCTAAAAGTTTAAATGAAATTTCTCTTAAACCATCATCTTTACTTAAATAAAAAGCATCTAAATAATCGTATTCATACCAATCAAAAATATATAAAGGCAAATGTATACTATATTCAATATCATTTGTTTCGCATTTTTTAATAGTGTCTAATGCATTAGCTAAACAAACCTCGTATTCACATCTGCTACCTAAACATACTTCAACACGTTTTATTTTTCTATCAATTATTTCTTCAATAGAAAGATTTACATTATTAACTCCAAAATTTGAATTCATCACATCACAACTTTCATCATATATATATTTATAATAAATATAATAATTGAAAATGCCATTAAAAATACTCCGAAATTATATTTTTTTAAAATTACATTTTCAACACCATAAATAAAAGCATATATTGCAACCATAAAGCTGCCAATATATCTAATATCTTTAACTGAAATTTGATATTTCTCTTTAAACATAGCAATAATAACCATTGAAATTAAAAAAAACAAAGCAATAATAAATCTAGCATAAATAAAATTTTTTCTTTTCATGTGTATTATCTCCTTACAGTATATATGATTCATTATATATTATCTATTTAATTACTACAACAAAAAAGCACCCTTAACGAGTGCTAAATATTACTTATTTAATATTTTATTAACTACAACTCCTGCAATTGCCGCAAAACTTAAACCATTAATTGCTATATTTTCATTTACAGGTATTCCTAAGGTAATACCAAATTTAGCTTCTATATATTTTCCACCAAATCCTAAAATCAATATTGTTGCCATTACAATTATATTTTTAAAATTCATTTCTACTTTATTAGTTTTTATTGTTTTCACACCAATTATAGCTATCATTGAAAATAACATTAAACTTATTCCACCCATTACTGGTACTGGAATTGTTTTTAAAGTTGATCCAACTTTTGATACTAATGCAAGTATAATCGCAAATATTGCTGCAATTCTTAAAATCGCTGGGTTATAATTCTTAGTTATTGCTAACACTCCTGTATTTTCTCCATAAGTCGTATTTGCAGGGCCTCCAACGAAACCAGCAAACATTGTAGCTAAACCATCTCCTAAAAGGGTTTTATTTAAGCCTGGATCTTCAATAAAATTTTTGCCAACAACAGCTCCATTTGTAGTAATATCTCCGACATGCTCCATAAATACTGCTAAAACAACTGGTGCAATTATTAAAATGGCTTGTAAAGAAAATTTAGGTAATGTGAAATTTGGAACTGAAACCCAACTTGTTTGTGCAACTATTGATGTATCAACTAATCCCATTACAGATGCTACTAAATAACCTGCCACAACTCCACCTAGAATTGTTAATTGTTTTGTATAACCTTTAGTAAAGAAATTTATAAATAATGCTGTAAAAAGTGTAATTCCCGCTAACATGAAATTTACTGAAGCCATTCCATATGCAACTGGAATAAGGTTAAGGCCAATAACTATAATCATTGGGCCTACTACTTGAGGTGGTAATATTTCATTTATTTTTTTAATTCCAACTTTTTTTACCATAAATGATAACAATACATAAATTAAACCTGCTACTACTATTCCACCTTGTGCATATGCTAAATCACCATTAAACATTTCTTTAACTGCAATTATTAATGGAATAAATGCAAAAGATGATCCTAAAAACACTGGTACTTTTTTATCTGTTACTTGATGAAATATTAATGTTCCTACACCTGCTGAAAAAAGTGCAACAGATGGATCAAAACCTGTTAATATTGGCACTAATACTGTTGCTCCAAACATTGCTATCAAGTGTTGAAGACCTAACACCACATTTTTTATATCCATTAAATGATAAATAATACCTTCTTTATTAAGTACATTTACTTTTGTAGTCATATTTCCTCCTTTTTAACCTCACTGGATTATTTTAAAAGTTTTCTTCAAAAAAAAATCTCATATACTAATACGCATAAGAAATTACTAACTATTTTTCCTTATGAATATCTCGTATTCATTTAAAGATTTTATCAATTTTTATAATTTTAACATCGAATATAATATAATGCAAGAAAAATATAAAGAAGATGTAAAATGGAATAAACTAAAAATACCAGTTATAATAAAGAATACAGATATCTACGCCCAAAAAACAATAACTATAACTATAGTAAGTGACAAAGAAGTTAAACTATTAGAACTTACACCAGAAGTAAATGTAATATATAAAAAGAAAAAACACAAACAATAAACAAGAGAAAAACAACAAAAAAGTTTTGAATTAAGCTTTAAAACTATCGCTAATGTATTCATTAGAATACTTGGTAGTGAAATTCTAACAGTATTTAAGCGAGTTCATATATGTTGTAACTTAATGATTTTAATTAAGCGCAAGTATTTGAGAAGCTTAGTGAAGTTAGAACCACGTGATTTCAATCATGTGAGCTTCAGAAAGTTAGTCCTATACTTGACATTCATTTAGCTGTAATCCATTAAATAAATTTTCACCAGATCAAAAAATAGACGCTAAAAAAAGCTCTTAAATTTTATACCTATTGGAAATGCTTATGCTAAACGAATAGAAAATAAAATCATTAATATTATTAACACTTATGTAAATGGCATTAATATAATCTCTTCTAAATGATATGGATAAACTATTATGCTTTATTTACAAAAAAATGTAACGTTTTTTATAAAATGCGTTACATTTTAATTTTTATTTTTATCTTTATCACTAAAGAACTTCTATAAGAGCTTCAACAATTTCAGGATCAAATTGTGTTCCAGAACATCTTATTAACTCTTCTACAGCTTTAGATTCTTCCATAGCTTTTTTATATGGTCTTTCATTTGTCATAACATCAAAAGAATCAGTAACCGAAATTATCCTTGATACTAAGGGTATATTTTCTCCTCTTAAGCCCTCCGGATATCCACTTCCATCATATTTTTCATGATGATATAAAATATATTTAGAAACATGTGAAAATTCATCAACTGACAATGCAATTCTATATCCAATCTGTGGATGTTCCTTTATAATTTTCCATTCATCATCATCTAGTTTTTCTGGTTTTTCTAAAATATTTATCGGAATAGCTATTTTCCCTATATCATGCAATGATGAAGCTAATACCAAATCATCTAAAATATCATTTGGTAATTTTAAATTTTTACCTACTTCAAAAGATAATTTTGCAATTCTTTCAATATGTCTTTCCGTTTCATGTGTTTTTTCTTTTAAAGTTCCTTTTAACACCTCTAAAACATGACTTTTTTGACTTTTAGAAGAAAGTAATTTATTTCTAATCAATCTATTTTGAAGCTCCTCAAATATAGCAATAATATTTTCAGGACTTTTCTCTAAATATATAGAGCCAAAAGAAAGACTAGGTTTTAATTGATTAATTTCTTTTTCTATATTTTCATTAATAGCTATAATAACAGAATTTATTGTATTTTCAAATGAATTTTCAATAACTATAACAAATTCATCTCCATCACTTCTTACTAAAGTTATATCATTTTTATTTTCTGATTTTATAAATTCTGTAGATAATTTAATTATTTTAGCAGTATTTATAATCAAATCATCTCCTGTACTATGACCAAAAGTACTATTTATTAGCCTCAAACTATTTATATCACATATTAAAATTGAAATAGGATAATTAAGTTCTTTATACTTTGAAATAAGTACAATATTCATATACAGTCTATTATATAAATTCGTTAAAATATCATGATAATTAAAATATTCTAAATCTTTTTTTATTCCTTCATATCTTTCTTCTTTATCTAGCAAATCTTTTTCTAATTTAATTTTTTCTTCATATTCTTTTTCTAAAAATTTATCTTTTTCTTTTGATTCAACATAACCTAAAATTATCATAAATATCATAGTTATGTTCATATCTATAACACTATATTTAGTAAATACATTCATAAAAATCACTAATGTATCAAATAAAATAAATATAAATAATGCTAATTTAAGTGCCATTGATGACGATATCACCCTAATTGAAAACACCATCATAATTATAATAAGTAATCCAAATTCATACCTTACATTTTCTAAAGGCTTTCCAAAAAATATTATTCCATTTATGTTTATAGTTGCTATAATAATTAATACACTTAAACACAATTCAAAAATTTCAGGAAATTTTTCTTTAAACGACAAATAATATGTAATACCTAAAAAAGCATTAAAAATTATTACACGAATTATTAAAAACAATATTAAATTTTCAGTTATAAATATAATATCTATGACTACTACTAAACACTCAATTATAAAAATTAATAAAAGAAATTTTCTAATACCCGTTAATGAATCTTTATAAAATTCTTTTAAATATGATTTTGATTTCATATATCACCTCAATAATAAACTCGCATCATATTCATACCCATTTAATTTTTTTATTAAACATATATATTTATTCTTCTATTTATTTAAAAAAGATTTCCAACAGTTTTATTTCTTCCATCACTTTTAGCTTTATATAGCATAGTATCAGCTACATCTAATAATTCCATCTTATTCATTTTATCATCTGGTATACATGTAGAAACGCCAAGACTTACAGTTAAATAATTTAAATTTTTTGATCCACTATGTTCAATTTTTAATTTTTCTATATTTTTTCTAATTTTTTCAGCAATAAAAAATGCTCCTTGATAATCAGTTTCTGGTAATAATACTACAAACTCTTCTCCACCATATCTATAAACTTCATCATAGGATCTACCTACAGTTTTTACAACTTCTTTTGCAACTTCTATTAAAGCATTATCTCCTTCTAAATGTCCATAAGTATCATTATATTGCTTAAAAAAATCAATATCTATCATAATTACAGATAAATTTTTCTTATTTCTTGAATTTCTTGCCCATTCATCTATAAAATCCTCATTAAAAACTCTTCTATTATAAACACCTGTTAAACCATCTAATCTTGCCAACATTGTAATTTCTATTTCTTTTTCTTTTAATTTCTCTATTATAGTTTCTAATTCAAAATTTTTCTCCTCAATAATTTTTGATTGTTTATTAAGTCGCAAAAAAACTTTTATTTTACTTTTTAAAAGTTCATTTTTTATAGGTTTATATAAATAATCTACAGCACCTAATTCGTACCCTTTAAATACATATTCTTCTTCTTTACTTATTGCTGTTATAAATATTATTGGAATATTTTTTGTTTTATTATTACTTCTTAAAATTTCAGCTACTTCAAAACCATTCATAACAGGCATTTGCACATCAAGTAAAACTATATCAATTTTATTTGTAAGAATGATTTTTAAAGCTTCATTTCCTGAACTAGCTTGCAATATATTTACATCTTCACTCTCTAACAATGCAGATAATGCAATTAGATTTGCATCCGTATCATCAACTATTAATATTGTTGAAATATAATCATTATTCATAACGCTCCTTTATTTCATTAATCCATTTAGATATTCACCTATTTTTTTTAAATTTAATATTTTTGGTTTCTTTAATATTTTAATTGCAGCTTCTGGCATAATAGCAGAATATGCAGTAATTGCTTCTTGCACTATTACATATCCACCTAATTCTTCAATTCTTTTTAATCCTTTAGCTCCATCTGAATTAGCTCCAGTTAATAATATTCCTAATAACTCTCCGTTATACGATTCAGCAGCTGTTTCAAATAAAACATCAATAGACGGTCTAGAGAAATTCACTTTTTCACTATAAAGCAATGAAAATTTTAAATTATCTTCAATCTGCAAATGATACATTGAAGGTGCGATATATATGATGTTTTCTTTTATTTCTTCTTTATCTTCTGCTTCCTTAATTATTCCTTTTACATATTTATCTAATAATTTTGGTAATTCATTATCATAATCATCTGATAAATGAACTAAAATTATAATCGGAATTTTAATATCATTATCAATTTCTTTTAGTATTTCAATAATCGCATTTAAACTGCCTGCGGAACCTCCAATTACAATAGCTTTGCATTTCATACAATCACTCCAAATATTTTTTTTGGTATATTCTATTTTTAAAAGAAATTTCATTAAATTTTTCTTTAGACTCATTATACTTAATGCTTTCTTTTGATCCTATTCCTAAAAACCCACCTTTTATTAAACTATCTAGAAATAATTTTAAAACTTTTCCTTGTAATTCATTATTAAAATAAATAAATACATTTCTACAAATTATTAAATTTGCTTCAATAAAACTTCCATCTTCAACTAAATTATGTTCTAAAAAAGTAACATTTTTAATTAATGATGAATCAAAAATTACTGAATCATATTTCGCAGTATAATATTCTGCAAAAGATTTTTTGCCTCCAGCTTCCTGATAATTTTTAGTCCACTTCTTAACTTTTTCTATTGAATATATACCTTTTTTTGCTACCTCTAAAACATCAATATTAAAGTCTGTTGCATAAATATTTGCTTTATTTAGTAATCCTTCTTCTTTAAGTAAGATTGCCATCGAAAATATTTCTTCTCCTGTTGACACTCCAGCATGCCATATTTTTACTGATGGATATGTTCTTAATACCGGAATAACTTGTTCCCTTATCATTTTAAAAAACTCAGGATATCTAAACATTTCGGTTGTATTAATTGATAAATCTTTTAAAATTATATTTTTAAAATATTCTTCACTATAAAGCAATTTTTCTATAATTTTAGAAATTGATGAAGCGTTATCTAATTTTACCCTTCTTTTTATTCTTCTTTTTATATGTTTTTTTGTATAACTTTTAAAATCATAGCCATATTTTAAATAAACAGCTTGTAAAAATAATTCTAATTCAATTTCCTCAGTTTCTAGTAATTCTTTTTCATCCATTTATAACCACACTCTTAAAAGAGATAATAGTTTTTCTCTATCAATTGGCTTTGATAAATATTCATTAGCTCCTGCTTCAATACATTTATCTCTATCACCTTTCATTGCTTTTGCTGTTAATGCTATAATAGAAATGTCTTTAATACCTTCAGTTTTTCGAATGGTTTCCATAGCTTCATATCCATTCATTTCTGGCATCATAATGTCCATTAATACTAAATCAATGTTTTTATTATTATTTAAAATTTCAATTCCTTCTTTTCCGCTTGTAGCAATTTCAACATTTATATTGCTAGATTCTAAAATGCTTGAAAGCGCAAAAATATTTCTCATATCATCATCAACTACTAAAATTGTTTTATCGCTAAATGTTTCATTATATTCTTTCACTTCATCTTCTTCAACTTTATGGACAAATAATTTTATTTCATCTAATAATCTCCTAGTTGATAAATCATCTTTTATTATTATATCTGATACTTTTTTACGAAGTTCAAGTTCATTTTCTCTTGAAATGTCTTCTCCAGTATTTACAATTATTGGTATATTTTTATATTCTTCGTTTCCTTTTAAAACTTCAATAAATTCAAATTCTTGATAATCTTCTAATCCTAAATCTAAAATTATTAAATCATATTTCTTTAATTTTAATTTTTCTAATGCTTCAGTTCCTGATTCGGATGAATCTATTGAAATATAATTATAATCATTTTTTATTAATTCCACCACACTATTTCTTTGAATTTCATTATCTTCAATTATTAGTATGTTATTAATTTTACTTGAAATTTCTGATGTTTTTAAAAGTATTTCTTCAATCTGTTTTGGACTTATTGGTTTTTGATAATATTCTAATATTCCTTCCATATTTTGATTTTCTTCTTTGCCTTTACCACTAATTATATATACTGGAATATCTTTTGTTCTTTGATTATTCTTTAATCTTTTAGCAACTTCATATCCATTCATTTTTGGTAAACCAATATCTAAGATTATCCCTTTAGGTAAATAGTAATCAGCTAAAAACAATGCTGCTTCTCCAGTTTCTGCAACTATTGCTTTATAATTACCAGATCTTACTAATTCAAGCACAATTTCTGCAAATCTCGGGTCATCATCTACTATTAATATTACATCATCATTTTTATTAATATTCTCTCTATCATCTTGTATATATTCAATATCATCTGGCGATTCAAATAATACTTCATTTGTATCAATACTACTATTTATTTTATTTAGTGTATCATTTGAAATTTCTTTTACTTTTTCATTTCTTTCTGTTTTCTCTTTATATCTAATTGGTATTATTAAACTAAATATACTACCCTTTCCTTTTTCACTTTCAATTTTAATGTTTCCTCCAAGAAGTTTTGCATATTCTTTTGATATTGAAAGTCCTAATCCTGTTCCACCAAATTTTCTACTTATTGATCCATCTTCTTGTTTAAAAGCGTCAAAAATACTATTTACTTTATCTTTTTCTATTCCAACACCTGTGTCTATTACTTGAATTAATAATTTAGAATTTTCTGGCATTATCTTTAATGTTACGCTTCCATCTTCAGTAAATTTAAATGCATTTGATAATAAATTTTTAATTATTTGTTTAATTTTCTGTTCATCCGTCATAACATGAATAGGTGATTCACTACTTATTTCAGTTTTAAATCCAACATTTGACTTCATTGCTACTGGTTTAAATAATGCATTAATATCATTTACTAAATCTTTCAAGTTCATCTCTTTTATTTCTAATTCTTCTTTTCCAGCTTCTACTTTAGATAAGTCTAATATATCATTAATTAAATTTAAAAGATCTTTACCTGATGTATTAATTGTTTTAGCAAATTCTATATCTTTTTCTCCTAATGTTTTTCTAGGATTATTTTCTAATAATTCAGATAAAATTAATATACTATTAAGTGGTGTTCTAAGTTCATGTGACATATTTGCTAAAAATTCTGATTTATATTTATTTGAAAGTCCTAAATCATTTGCTTTTTTCTCTATTTCTATTTGCGCTATTTCTAATTCTCTATTTTTTCTTTCAACTTCTTTTTTACTTAATTCCATTTGCTCAGCATTTGATTCTAATTCTTCATTTATTACTCTTAATTCTTCTTGTTGTGTTTCTAATTCAACTTGTGATTTTTTAAGGATTTCTGTTTGTGCTTCTAATTCTTCGTTTGATACTCTTAATTCTTCTTGTTGATTTTGTAATTCAACTGATTGTTCCATTGTTTGATCTAAAAGTAGTTTATTATATTCATTATTCTTAACATTTTTTAAGGCTATTGCTATAGAGTTTCTTATTGTTTCTAAATATTCAATTATTGATTCTGAAATTTCATTAATAAATCCAATTTCTAAAACTGCTACAACTTCTTCGTTAAAAACACATGGTACTAATACAATATTTCTTGGTTCACTTTTCCCTAATCCAGAATTTATTGCAATATAATCTTTTGGTACTTCAGATATAATTATCAATTCTTTTTCAAGAGCTGCTTGACCTATTAATCCTTCTCCCATTTTATAAGTTGTATCAATGCCTTTTCTTTTTATATAAGCATAGCTTGAAAAAAGTTTATAAGTTTTTTCTTTTTCTTCACTTTCTTCTAAATATAATGCTCCTATTTGACCATTAACTTGCTTTGTTACTTCAATTATTATATCTTTTGCTAATATATCTATCTTATTATCACTTTGAATTAAACTACTTATTTTTACTTGTGCTAATTGAAGTTTTTCTTTTTTATCTCTAATTATAAAATTTTCTTTTAAATTTTCAATTATTTCTTTGTAGGCTCTATTTAATACATTTACTTCTGTTAATTCACTTTCTTCTAAATCAAAGGTTTTATTTTCTACGTTTTCAATATCAAATTCTTCCATTTCATCACTTAATAACACTATTGGATTAATAATTTTTTTAATTAAATTTGCTAATAATAATATACTTATAATTGCAAATAATAAGCTTACTATTATTATTTTAATACTATTCGAATACGTTTCAGCAAATATTACAGAATTTTTTACATTGGCTAATAAATACCATTTTGCATCTAATTCGCCAAAAGTTGTTTTTAAATTAACTTCATAAATATTTGAATCAATATTAGAATATCTTGAAATCAAATTCATATTATCTAATTCAATTTTGTTTTTTTCAAAATTCGGATAATATTTTATAATGTTTTCACCGATTTTTGATGAATCTGTATCATTTGCAACTATCATTCCTTCATTACTTACAAAATAATATTCTTCTTCTATGTTTTTTTCAAGTTCTTCTTCCATTTTGTTTTGTATAGTATCCAATAATATGTCTATACCTAAAATCCCAATAAAAGTATTATTATTGTCATATAATGGTACTGAAATTGTTGTCATTAAAACAATTTGGTTATTTATTTCATATTCATACGGTTCTATTAACACAGTTTTCTTTGCATTTTTAGGCTTTAAATAATAATTTTCATTTTCCATATTAATTAATGGTTCTATTTTTACATTATTATTTAAATATGAAATATAAGGAATA
>JAMOQG010000141.1 GCA_027064135.1 Peptostreptococcaceae bacterium
TCTGGTGGCAATAGCGAGAAGGTAACACCTGTTCCCATTCCGAACACAGAAGTAAAGCTTCTTAGCGCTGAAAGTACTTGGGCGGGCAACCCCCTGGGAGGATAAGACGCTGCCAGATGATAAAAAATAAACCAATAACATTATATGTTGTTGGTTTTTTATTACTTAGGAAAGTGCATTGAAATCAAAAAAAGTATACTGAATAAAAACAAAATGAGGGTTAAAAAAAGAAATTGGATGTAGGAAGACTAGAAAAGTGTACCATGCAGAAGTAAAATGTTAACTTCTTAATATAATACGACTCAAATAAAAAGTAATGAAAATATATTGAAAAAAGCTTTGAAAAATAGGCTTTTTTTCTTGTTGTAGATAGAATTCACTAAACAACAAAGCTTATAACATGTGGTTCATAAACCATAGATAAAAATATATACGTAGACCTAGCGAAAAAAGCTAAAAGATTTTGGCGACAAAGATTGAAAAAAAGTGAGATAAATAGTATAATTTAGATAATAATAGAATAATTATAAAGAAGCTAACAATATACTAATTTGTCAGCTTTTTATTTTATTAATAAAATGGGAGGTGAAGTCGAGTATTTGCTCGATATAGTATGTTAAATTCAAAAAAAATAAAAAGATTATTTAAGGATCAAAAATTAATAGCTGGGCTTGCAATATTTTGGTTTTTACTTACTGGAGAATTTACAATATACAATATTGTTATAGGTTTTTCAATAATATTACTTATTGTATATGTATCTGATGTAATATTAGGAGATAATAATCAAATACCTGAAAAAATAAATATTTTTAATTTTATTATATTTATTTTTAATGTAATTATCGATATTAATATGTCATCAGTTCGTCATATCGTGAGAATTGTGAAAAACAATTCAAAACCATATGTGTTTCATTTAAAACTTAATACGGATAATACTTTTGCAGCTTCTTTAATTGCAAATGCAATTACTTTAACTCCTGGGACTATTACATTGGAAGTATCGGATGATTTAGAATTAAAGGTTTTAACTATGATAGAAAAAGAGGAAGAAATAGATAAACTAAAAGAAAATATTATTAATAGATATGAAAAAGTACTGTTAAAAGGTGAAGAGGTGTTTAATGATGCTTAAAATTACATTAGTTGTATTATGTTTTGCTTTAACAGTATCATTTTATAGATTCTTAACAAGTAAAAATATATGGGATAGGTTATTAAATCTTAATTTGGTTAGTGTGAAAATACTTATGATATTTACTGTATATTCAATATATATTCAAGATTTAAATCTACTTGATACATCTCTTACATTTGTTATAGTAAGTTTCCTAGTGGTTGTTTTAATTTCGAGATTTGTTATTTCAGGCGGTGATACTAAATGATAATTATATCAAATATAATGTTGGTAGTAAGTTGGATATTTATAATTTTAGGATTAATTGGAATTTCGAGATTTGATAAATTATATTCAAGACTTTTAACAAGTTCGAAAATTGATTCTGCTGCAATATCCTTAATATTGGTGGCGTTAATGCTAAGAGAAGGATTTACTGAAATGACATCGGTATTAATAATAATACTTATGTTTGTGTTGTTTACTTCTCCTATTACGAATCATTTAATTGCATTTAGTGCTTATAGGAAAGGTATAGCTGTTGAGGAGGAGAAAAATGATTAAAATTTTCTTTCATGTTCTTTCAATGATTATTGCTATTTATATTATCAATACTAAAGATTATTTAAATGCAATAATAACATATACAGTATTTTCCCTTTTTTCAGCTGTAATATATTTTTTGAATTATGGGCCTGATGTTGCAATTGCTGAGATTGCAATAAGCAGTGCAATTGTACCACTTATTTTCATAATAGCTATTTCTAAACAAAATGAATTTATTGTAATTGGGGATGTTTTTATGGGTGTTTCTACTGAGAAAGAAGAATATATTTTAAAAATATTAAATGAATTTACAAAAATAAATAATCTTAAATTGAAAATTGAAAAAGATTCAAAATATCTTTATATGTCAGGGGTATTTAGAGAAGTGAATGTAGATTTAAGTATTGAAACATTAAAAAATGATAAAGGGTATTACTTTATCGGAAAAGAATCAAGTGATTTAATGTTAAAGATGGAAAAGTTCGTTGAAAAACATAAAGATGTAAATGTAATATTAATGCCTGACATTAGCATGTTACGAGGTGATAACTAATGAGAAAATTTATTTCGGTGGTATTAGTTGTCTCTTTTGCACTTTTAATGATGTTGAGATTTTTGGAAAGCGGATTTTTAGTAAATGAACTTTCTAGCAATTATTATATTCTTAATTCATATACTGAAGTTGGATCAAAAAACATAGTAACTGGAATATATCTGGATTATAGATTATTAGATTCAATATTTGAAGCTGGAATTTTATTAGTATCAGTTGCAGGTGTAATATTTATGTCTAAAAAAGATGAAAAGGTGAAAGGAGATTGAAAAGTCAATAACTCACGACATTAAAAGGTCGGAGCTTGTAAAAGTTCTTGTTGATTAGACTAAGTATTTATTACTACGTTATTTTAGTTATCACACCTATGGATATTTTATCTAGTCTGTAGCACTGTGTAGGCACTGTAAACAGCTCTGAGAGTAAGGAGCAGTCAACCTAAGTACGGCTTATCGAATAAGCAAGCTATTATAACATTGTCAAAGATAATTTTACTGGGGTTTATCCCTAGAATTATAATTTAAGTATTATTGAGAGGAGTGTCTATGGTATATATTTTAGATGTTAATAATAAACCTTTAATGCCTACTAATAGGCATGGTAAAGTAAGACATTTATTAAATGCAAAAAAAGCAAAAATAGTTAAAAGAGATCCTTTTACAATTCAATTGCTTTATAAGACTACTACATATAAACAAAATATAGTATTAGGTGTAGATGCTGGAAGTAAATTTATTGGCTTATCTGCAATTACAAAATAAAAAGGCCACTACTTTGCAGAAGTAGAATTAAGAAATGATATTGTTAAAAAGCTTGCCACTAGAAGACAAGTAAGGAGAACTAGAAGAAACAAACTTAGGTACAGACAACCTAGATTTTTAAATAGAGTTTCTAGAAAACATAAAGGTTGGTTAGCACCATCTATTGAACATAAAATTCAAACTCATATGACTATGATTAAAAAAGTTCACGAGATATTGCCAATTACAAAAATTATAGTTGAAA
This sequence comes from Peptostreptococcaceae bacterium, assembly GCA_027064135.1. Classification (GTDB taxonomy): domain Bacteria; phylum Bacillota; class Clostridia; order Peptostreptococcales; family Acidaminobacteraceae; genus HSG29. Next base: position 3,225 of record JAMOQG010000141.1, read on the forward strand.
CAGCACAATTTGATATTCAAAAGATAAACAAACCTGAAATTGAAAGTGTTGAATATCAACAAGGTGAACAATTAGGGTTTTGGAATGTAAGAGAATTTATATTGTTTAGAGACAATCATACTTGTCAACACTGTAAAGGAAAATCTAAAGATAAGATTTTAAATGTTCACCATATAGAATCAAGACTTACAGGTGGAGATAGCCCTAATAATTTAGTAACACTTTGTGAAACATGTCATAATGATTATCACAAAGGTAAAATTGATTTAAAAATTAAAAGAGGTAAAAAGTTTAATCATGCAACTTTTATGGGAATTATGAGAAAAACTTTTCATAAAAGATTATTTAAAATGTACCCAAATGTAAAAATAACATATGGTTATATTACTAAAAATACTAGAATTGAAAACAATTTACCTAAAGCCCATAGAATAGATGCTAAATGTATAACTGGTAATCCATTAGCAAAATCAATTGATACTTGGTTTTATTATAAGAAAGTTAGATGTCAAAACAGACAAATACACAAAGCTAATTTTATTAAAGGTCATATTAAAAAGTTAAATCAAGCACCATTTGAAGTTAAAGGTTTTAGATTATTTGACAAAGTAGAATTTGAAAAAGAATTATATTATATCTTTGGAAGACGTAAAAGCGGATTCTTTGATATAAGAAAATTGGATAGGACAAAAGTTAACAAGGGTAGTATAAGTTATAAGAAATTATTGTTAAAGGGATTTAGAGAGACCTTGTTAATTGAAAGGAGAAATGGCAATTCCTCACCGAGCCTAAAGGCATAGGTGTTTCCTTGCCACAAATAGTTATGAAAATAAGTGCCGTTAACAAATTTAAAAATGTAATAATATATATAAGAATTATAGAAACAATAATCTTTATATTAAGTGTTATATTAATGCTGGATGTATTTAATAATGCAATAATTTTCAATTATATTATAAATAATTTTGATTATAGTATTATTCAGTATACTGTAGAGATTTCAAATATTATTTTTCTAACAGCCATAACGGTTGTTTTATATTATAATTGTGCATCATATAGTATGATAAATAGGTATGCTTTACCCGTATTTTTAACTATAGTATTATCACTTGAAGTTTATCGTTTTATATCTGAATCAAGTGGACTAATTATTAACCTGATATTAATGTTAATATTTTTATCTTTTTTTGTTGACAATTTCGATTATAAAAAAATTGATGTTATAGATAAAAAATGGTTTCTAATTATAGTTTCTTTAACTTTAATAATAATAGCGAAAAATCAAATTTTATTTAATAAAGAATTTTCATTTTATGAAGGAATCAGTTCGCTTTCTGCAGTTATAATAGTTTTGATATTCTATAAAACTTTAAAATATAAAGGAATAAATTATTCTGTTTTTATAGGACTTTTAATAATGGTTAACGTTTTTTTAATTGTTGTGCATAAATCAACAATTGATTATAAAGTATTTATTTTTTCATATCATATTTTAAAATTTATGTCATTTGTTTCTATATATCTAGGAATTTATTACTATAATTGGGAAAAAAATCACGAATCCCTTTCGCAGAGAGAAAAGCAGATAAAATTATATGCAAAAAAAATTAATAGCGTTGTAAAAAAAAGAACTACGGAAATAGAGCGTATGAATAAAAGATTAAACGATGATTTAGAATATGCAAGAATAATTCAACAATCTTTATTACCATCAAAAGAGGTAGATTATTCAGCTGTTAGATTTATTTCTAATTATTATCCATGTGAGAAATTAAGTGGAGATTTTTATGATATTTTTAGAATAGATAATCAGAATATGGGAATGTATATTTTAGATGTTTCAGGACATGGTGTATCAGCGGCAATGTTAACCATGTTTTGTAAAAATGCTATTATTTCTGGGGAGAGACTTATAAGGAGATATCGTGGATTAAAACCACATAGGAACCTTCAACATTTTTATGATGTATTTAATGAAGCTGATTTCCCACCAGAAACATATATGGTAATGTTTTTTGCATCATATAATGTAGATACGCATGTACTTAAATATTCTTCAGGTGGTATGAATTGTATTCCAATAGTTATTAAAAAGGATGGGAATTTATATGAATTATCTGAAAATCAAGGATTCCCTATTTCAAAAATTGGTGAATTTTATACTCCTGAATATAGTACGACTGTCACAATGTTAAATAAAGGAGATAGTGTATTTTTTTATACTGATGGACTTACTGATTTTAATAAAAATAAAATACTGGATTATAATGGTTTGATAACATTATTAAAAGAAGAAAAAACTGTTGAAAGAATAAATAATAGTTTAGATGAAATGATACAAAAGAATAAAGATAAGCTTGATGATGATATAACATATTTCATTATGGAGGTTAAATGATGATTATAGGTGCATATATCGATTGTCAAAGGGTATGAAAATGCAGTTAATGAAGTAATTGAAAGGGAAAGTATAGAGTAATGAATGTTTCAAAAATGTTATATTTTAAAATAATCAATATGTTATAATTAATTTATATGAAAGTAATAAATGGGGGGAGAAAAAATGAAAGCATTAGTAAAAAAATTTGCAAAACCTGGCTTATGGCTTGATGATGTTGATGTTCCTGAGATAGGTGAACTAGATGTTTTAGTGAAAATGAAAAAAACTGCTATTTGCGGAACAGATGTACATATATACAATTGGGATGGGTGGTCGCAAGCTACTATTCCAGTTCCAATGACTATTGGACATGAATTTGTTGGTGAAATAGTTGAAATTGGAGATAGAGTAACAAAATATAAAGTTGGTGATTTAGTATCTGGTGAAGGGCATGTTGTCTGCGGAAAATGTAGAAATTGCCTTGCTGGAAGACGACATTTATGTAAAGATACTATGGGAATAGGGGTAAATAGAACTGGAATATTTGCTGAATATGCATCTATTCCTGAATCAAATATTTGGTTATGTGATCCTAATTTGCCTGTAGAATTATTTTCGATATTTGATCCGCTTGGAAATGCTGCACATACTGCGTTATCGTTTGATTTACTAGGTGAAGATGTATTGATAACTGGTGCTGGTCCAATTGGAATAATGGCTGGAGCTATAGCTAAACATGCTGGAGCAAGAAATGTAGTTGTTACAGATGTAAATGATTATAGATTGAGTCTTGCTAAAAAACTTGGAGCAGATAGAGTCGTAAATGTATCAAAAGAAAAAATTTCAGATGTTATGAAAGAACTTAAAATGAAAGAGGGTTTTGATGTTGGTCTTGAAATGTCAGGAAATGCATCAGCATTTAATAATATGATTGAGTCAATGATTCATGGTGGAAAGATTGCAATGCTTGGGATTCAAGGACCAGATACAAAAATAGATTGGAATAAAATAGTATTTAATGGTTTATTGATAAAAGGTATTTATGGTAGAGAAATGTATGAAACATGGTATAAAGTAACGTCTATGTTGCAATCAGGTTTGGATATTTCAGGTGTTATTACTCATAGAATGCATTATACTGAATTTGAAAAAGGATTTGAAGCAATGAACAGTGGGAAATCCGGAAAAGTAATTTTAGATTGGGAATAAGAATAAAAACGCGAAAATAAAATAAACTTTTCGCGTTTTTTTAATTTTTACTATTCAATATAAACTTTTACATTTTGTTTGCCATTATCAGTAGTAATATTAATTATTTCACCTTCAATTTCACTATTAATTGCTGATAAAATATCTTTAAAATTATTTTCAGAAAGACCTGTATGAGATAATTCGGGATTGAATTTCATAGCTAGCTTCACTCCGGGTTTTACAAGTGAAATTGGAAGATTTACTGAAACTGATGATTTATTCTCTTTGTTATCATATACTCTAATTTTTAAATATTTTTTCTTATATTCATCAGAAATTGAAATTGCATCTTTTTCTAACTTGGTAGGTTCAATTGCTTCTAATAATTCAGAAGCTTCTTTAGCATTTATTTTTCCTTCTTCTAACATTTTTAAAATTTGTAGTTTTTCATTCATAATATATCCTTTCTAATGTGAGATTTTACTTTAACATTTTTATTCCTTCTTCAGGAGTAATTTCTCCGCTACTTATTTTTCTAAGAATTTCTTCTTTATTTGTTTCATTTTTTATTTCAGTTTGAAATCCTAAAGCGTATTTTAAATCTTCTAATTTGTTTTTTACAGTAGGGTAAGAAATATTCAAAGATTTTTCAATTTCTTTAATATTTCCATTGTTCTTAATGAATGTCATAGCAAAATATTTCTGTTCATCACTTAATTTTGAGAATTCACAAAGTTTAAAGTCGCCTCTAATAGTTGTTTTACAATGATCACAATGAACTTCTGTAATTTTTAGTTCATGATCACAAACTGGACATTTTCCTAAAACTTCTCTTTTTATAAGAATCACCTCTCTTTCATATGATTAAAATATTAATTTTTAATTCAGATATATTATTAAATTTGGTCATCTCTCTAACAATATTAATTTGTAACTTAATAATATCACTAAAATTAAAAAAGTCAAGGTTGATATTAATATTATTAATGTTAGTATTGATAATGTTAATATAATTGTTTGATTGCTTAATTTTAATTTATAAAAAATAGAGATATAATATATTGAAAAATTTTGTAAAATGATATATTATTTAGATGAAGAAAGAAGTGTCCGTCTTTGGCGAACACAAGGAGCTGATATGAATTACAAGAAAAAAATTATTGAGTATGCTGATAAAATCAATATAGATTTAATTAGATTTACTGATGGCAATGAACTTTTTGAAATAAAAAATAGAATAAAAAATAGAATTGATAATGACTATATTTCTGAGTTTGATTCGAAAGATATAAAAAGAAAAACAGATACAAAATTATATTTGGATGATGTAAAATCAATTATAGTGATTGCGAAGAAATATAAATTTTCTAATAATACTATACTTGAAAATTATGGTAGACTTTCATCAATTGCTATTGGAACTGATTATCATATTGAAATAACTAATGAATTAAATGAATTAGTTGATTTTATAAAAACACTATATAAAGATATTAATTATAAAATTTGTGTTGATACATGTGATTTAGCTGATAGACAAATAGCATATAAAGCTGGCATTGGAGAATATGGAAAAAATAATTTTATAATTTCTAAAGAATTCGGATCAGCAATAAATGTTGGATATATAATGATTGATAAATTTTTTGAACCTGATTTATTTATGGAACCTATTGGTTGTAAAGATTGTAATTTATGTATTGATGCTTGCCCTACAGACGCACTTACTAAAAATGGATTAGATGCAAAAAAATGCATTTCTGAATTAACTCAAACTAAAAGATTATTAACTTATTTAGAAAGAGAATTGATTAATAATAGAATTTATGGATGTGATATTTGTCAGAAAGTTTGTCCTAAGAATAAAGATGTTGAATCTGAAACAATTGAAAATTCATCAATAGAGTTATTTGATTTAATAAATTTAACTAATAAAGAATTTAAAAATAAATTTTCAGATAAAGCTTTTTTATGGAGAGGAAATAATACGATTAAACGAAATGCAATTATTGCAATTGGCAATCAGAAAAAAAGTGAGAATTTTGATAAATTACTTAATTTACTGGAACATCAATCGGAGACTATTAGAGAATATGTTTTATGGGCATTATTTAAATCTGATAGTTTAAGATTTTTAAATATAAATTTAGATAATGAAAAACTTAATGAAGAAAGAATAAGAATTATTAATTACTACACTGATTAATTTTATCAGAAAGGAGAAATTATGAAAGTAATTGAAAAATTTGAATCTGGAAAAGGGTTAAGGCTTTCGGAAAGAGAAATACCTGAGATAGGTCCTGGTGAAATACTTGTAAAAGTTATGGCAGCTTCAATCTGTGGGACTGATTATCATATTTATAGTTGGGATAAATGGTCCCAAAAAAGAATTAAACCACCGTTAGTTGCTGGTCATGAATTTGCTGGAGAAGTTGTTAAAGTTTACGATGATGTTAAACGGATTAAAGTAGGGGATCATGTATCTTCGGAAACACATATAGTATGTGGAATTTGTGAATTTTGTAGAACTGGAAGATCTCATATCTGTCAGAATACAAAAATTCTTGGTGTTGATATTGATGGCGCTTTTGCTGAATATGTAAAAATTCCTGCTGCAAATGCAATAATAAATGATAAGAATGTTGCACCAGAATACTTGAGTATTCAAGAGCCTCTTGGCAATGCTATTCATACTGTTTTAGCAGGTGAAATAATAGGAAAATCAATAGCAGTTGTAGGTTGTGGACCTATTGGGTTATTAGCAGTAAATGTAGCAAAAGCAACAGGAGCAAGTAAAATTATAGCAATAGAAGTCAATGATTATAGATTGAATTTAGCAAAAGAGTTAGGAGCAACTATTTTAATTAATCCACTAAAAGAGGATGTAATAAAAAGAGTATTAGAAGAAACCAATGGGCTTGGAGTTGATGTAGTAACGGAAATGTCTGGAAGTAAAAATGCTATAGAAAGCTCTTTTAAATATTTAAAGCTTGGTGGTAGGATGTCAATGCTTGGCATTTCAAATGAGAATATTAGTATCGACGCTGCTAATGATATAGTGTTTAAAGGTATTACAATTAATGGTGTTGTTGGAAGAGAAATGTATAAAACATGGAATCAAGTTAATGGTCTGATTGCGTCTGGCAATTTAGATTTAAATAAAATTGTAACTCATCGATTTAGTTTCGATGAATTTGAAAAAGGTATGGAATTAATGGGCAAAGGTACATGCGGTAAAGTAGTATTGTATCCTAATAACTAAGGGGGAAAAATGAGTAACGTACATGAATTAAATTATTTAAAAGAGGAAATTGATGCTTTGAAGAATGCTGGAACTTTTAGAAAGCTTGCAACATTACAGGGAGCAAATGGGCCTGTAGTAATGCTTGATGGAAAAGAAGTAATTAATATGTCTTCAAACAATTACCTTGGACTTGCAACAAATGAAGAAATGAAAAAAGCTGCAATTGAAGCGGTAGAGAAATATGGTGTTGGTTCTGGAGCTGTAAGAACAATTATTGGGAATATGGATATTCATGAAAAATTAGAAGAAAAGCTAGCTGAGTTTAAACGTGAAGAGGCTACAATGGTATTTCAATCAGGCTTTAATTGCAATGCAGGAGCTATTCAAGCTATTACAAGTAAAGGTGATTTAATTATTTCGGATTCTTTAAATCATGCAAGTATTATCGATGGCGTAAGACTTTCAAGAGCAGATAAAGCTATATTTCAGCATAGTGATATGGAAGATTTAGAAAAAGTTTTAAAAGAAAAAAGAGAAAATTATAAAAATTGTTTAATTATTACTGATGGAGTATTCAGTATGGATGGTGATTTAGCAAAATTACCTGAAATTGTAGAGCTAGCTGAAAAATATAATGCTATGACATATGTTGATGATGCACATGGTTCGGGTGTTTTAGGAGAAAACGGACGCGGAACAATAGATCATTTTAATTTACATGGACGTATTGATTTTAGTATAGGTACTTTATCAAAAGCAATTGGAGTAATTGGTGGATATGTTGCAGGAAGTAAAGTAATGAAAGAATGGTTAATTAATAGGGGTAGACCAATTTTATTTAGTACGTCATTACCACCAGCAGCTATTGCAGCAGCAACAAAATCAGTTGAATTACTTATGGAATCTTCTGAGTATACAGATAGATTATGGGATAACGCTAAATTTTTTAAAGAAAAACTTGGAAAATTAGGATTTAATACTGGAAAAAGTGAAACACCAATTACACCTGTAATTATTGGAGACGAAGCTAAAAGTTTGGAATTTTCACAAAAATTATTTGATAATGGAGTATTTGTTTCTCCAATAATATTTCCAACTGTTGCAAAAGGAACAGGAAGAGTAAGATGTATGATTTCAGCGGCACATTCAAAAGAGAATTTAGCAAAAGCTGTTGATGTATTTGAAAAAGTAGGAAAAGAAATGAATTTAATATAATTATTAGAAAAATAGGAATTAAAATTTCTATTTTTCTATTTTTTTCTATTTTTTTTTAAAAAATGTAGATTTTATATCACGGTTTTGGGTATAATGAAAGTATACAATTAACTGGAGGGAAAAAATGGCTGAAAAATCTGAAATATTATTAGAAAGTGGAACTGGAGAAGTTGAAATTTTACATTTTAAAGTTGATGGTGAGAATTATGCAATTAATGTTGTAAAGGTAAAAGAAATTTTAACAATAGATAATATATCGAAAGTACCAAATGCAGCTAAGGATATAGCTGGTGTAAGTTTGATAAGAGGCGAAATTATTACCGTTATTGATATGAGATATGTTATTAATAAAGTATCAATGGCAAATATTGAGAAAAGTATGAATTTAGTATGCGAATTTAATAAATTAAAAGTTTCATTTGCTATTGATGAAGTGGTTGGGATTTCAAGAATTAGATGGAGTGATATTGAAAAACCGGATGATGTTACTAGCAATTCGCTTGTAATTGGAAATATTAATCATAATGGAACAATCCTTATGCTATTAGATTTTGAGAAAATAGTAATGGATATATCACCAAAAACCGGAATAAATGTAACTAGAATTGAAAATATGGAGAAGAAAGATAGAAGTAAATATAAAATACTTTTAGCTGATGATTCTCCATTAATAAGAAATGTATTAAAAAAAGTTCTTGAACTTGCAGGATTTGAAAATATGAAATTTTTTGATAATGGGCAAGATACTTATGATTATTTAATGAATCTGGTTAATGAAAAAGGCGAAAATTTTACTGATGATATTGATTTATTGATTACAGATATTGAAATGCCAAGACTTGATGGACATGCACTTACTAGAAGATTGAAGGAAAATAGAATTACTAAAAAATTACCTATATTGATTTTTTCTTCACTTATTACAGATGATTTATATCATAAAGGTGAATCTGTTGGTGCAGATGGACAAATGAGTAAACCTGAAATTGATGGTTTGATTAATATGGTTGATAAGTTATTAGAGGTGTAAAAGACCAAGCTTTTGGTCTTTTTTTTGGTTAAAATTTGTTATCAAAAATTACTTAAAATAGTATATACTATATATGAGGTGATATAATGAATGGAAATAAAACATTTAAATTAGTTTTTATAATATTAATTGGCTTTATAGTAAGTGGGTGTTCAAATGAAGTTTTAGATACAAAGTCATTATTAAAACCTCCTAAAATTTCAAATAAATATGAAGAAATACAATTAAGTTTGAATAAAATTATAGATGAATATACTTTAGTTACTCCGCCTGAAGGTCTTAATAAAGAGGTAATTTATCTTTTTAATTTATTTGGAGATGAAAAAGAAGAAAGCGTAATAATTTTAAAAGATAATATTGTAAATCAAATGAAAATTATTATTTTGAAACAAAATGATAATAATGAATGGGTTTTAGAAAAATCATTTTCAGGTAGTGGATATGGAGTTAAGAGAATTGATTTTAAAGATCTTGATGGTGATGGGTTGAATGAAATAATTGTTGGATGGAAAGGTGCAACAGCGATTAATAACGGCATATCTGTTTATTCAATGGTTAATAATAAATTTAGTGAAGTATTTAATGAGAATTATACAACATATGGTATTGCAGATGTTGATAATGATTTTAATGATGAATTGCTTGTGATTAAGCTTGATAGAAGTAAAGGAAAAGCAAATGCAACCTTATACGATTTGGATATTAATAGTAAATTAATGTACTATGTTGATCAAGTGAAAATGGATGGATATGTTAATAATTATTATTCAATTAATTGTGGCAATGTAAGCAAAGACAGAAAGGGTTTTTTAGTTGATGTAAGTATTGGTGCACATTCATCCTATACTGATTTAATTATTTTTAGGAATGGAAGATTAAAAAATGTATTCTACAATGATAAATGGGAATATACGGATCTTACTTTTAGACCATATGCAAGTAAATCTATGGACATTGATAATGATGGCATTTTAGAAATACCATTACTTAGAGTACCAAAAGGTTATGAAAATGCATCTTTTGCAGAGACTCCATTTATTACTGTATGGATGAAATGGAATGGTCTTGATGGTTTAAAATATGACGTTGAAACATTTAGTGATTATAAAAATAATTTTACTTTAACATTTCCTGAAGAATGGAGAAATAATGCTACGTTGGAAGTAGAAGATAATAAATATATTTTTAAATATTATTCAATTTCTGAGAAAAAAATGTATGATGTTTTTGAATTGCAGGTTGTTGATAAAAAAGATTATTATGACAATAAAAATAAATATATAGATTATAATATTTTAGAAACGAAAATTAACAAAGAATATTTAGTAAAAATAAATGAAGATATAAATGAAGAAAAAGCAACTATAAATTTTGAATTTATAAAGGAAAATTTTAAATTGGGGAGATAATTATGGCAAATATTTTAGTACTGGAAGATCAAGATGAAATAAGAGAATTTATTGTAATAAATATTAAAAGAGAGAATCATACTGTTTTTAAAGCAGCTTCAGGAGAAGAGGCGCTTGAAATAGTTGAAAAAAATAATATTGATGTTGCAGTTCTTGATATTATGTTACCAGGAATAAATGGGCTTGAAGTATGCAAGGATATTAGAAGAAATAATAAATATATGGGAATTATTATGTTGACTGCAAAAGGGCTTGAATCTGATAAAGAAGAAGGGTTTATGAGTGGTGCGGATGATTATATTATTAAGCCTTTTAGTCCAAAGGAATTGATTATGAGAATTAATGCATTACTTCGAAGAGTAGATATGTTAAAGAATGATACTGATGCAAAATATATTGAAGGACCTTTTACAATTGATTTTGATTCAAGAATAATGTTAAAGGATGATAATGAAATAGAATTAACTCAAATAGAATTTTCTATAATTAGTTTAATGGTGAAAAATAAAGGAAAATCACTTTCGAGAGAAGAAATTTTAGATGCTGTATGGGGAGAAAACTTTTTTGGAAGCTTTAAGATTGTAGATGTAAATATAAGACGTATTAGAAAGAAAATAGAAGAAGATCCTTCTGAACCTATTTATATTAAAACAATCTGGGGCTATGGATATAGGTGGTCTTTGGATGAATAAAATTAGCGGAATTAAAAGAAGGTGGTTTATTAATTATATGCTTGTGGTTGTTTTAGTAGGTATAATTATAGAAGGCTTTTTTTTAGTTGGATTAAACAAATTTTATTATGGTAATGCTTCAAATATTATAATGAATAGAGCTAAAGTGACTGTTGAATTTTATAAAAAATATTATGATACTGAATTTTATGATATTAATGAAGTAGCACAAATTTTAGTAAATAATTATACTGATAACGAAATAGCAGAAATACAAATATTGGATTTGGATGGAAATATTATTGAGAGTAATAATAAATTTTCTCTTGATGATAAAGTTCAAATACCAGAAGGAATTGAATCAAAAATAGTTGAAAAAAGAGCGTTGATGAATTTAACTGGTGAAAAAACATTGTCGATTTATATGCCTTTAAAAAATAAAAGTGATGAAATTGTTGGAGTTTTAAGATATATAACATCATTAACTTTGATTGATAAAGCAATTTACAGATTGTTTTTATATTCTTTAATTTTATTGGGAGTATTGATGTTAATATTGTCAGTATTAAGTTTATTTTTTACGCGTACAATTATTAATCCTATTTATAAAATAATTAAAGCTACAGAAAAATTGGCAAAAGGTGAGTATAATACTAGGATAAAGAATGAATTTAAAGATGAATTAAAAACTTTGGCTGATTCAGTAAATTTAATGGCTGAAAAAATTCAAGAAAGTGAAAAATCTAAAAATGAATTTATTTCATCAATAACTCATGAAATAAGAACACCATTGACTTCGATAAAAGGATGGGGAGAAACGATAATTACAGGTGATTTTAGCGATAAAGATGAGATTGAAATAGGACTCAATATTATTATAAAAGAAACTGATAGATTATCATCTATGGTTGAAGAATTGCTTGAATTTTCAAAACTTGAAGCAGGGAATCTTATACTATATAAAGAAAAAACAGATATCATCTTACTTTTAAAGGATATAATTTCAATATATAAAGGAAAATTTAGTAAAAAGAAAATTGATGGAGTATTAAATAGTGAATTTGATAGTTTATTATTGAATGTTGATAGTAATAGAATAAGGCAAGTTATTATAAATATTTTAGAAAATGCATATAAATTTTCAAATTATAATTCAAAAATAATTATTGATGTAAAAAAAGAAAAAAAGTATGTTAAAATTGCTATAATAGATAGTGGAGTTGGAATATCAAAAGAGAATTTAGAAAATGTTAAAAAAAGATTTTTTAAAGGCAGTTCGAAACAACCAGGCAGTGGACTTGGCTTAGCTATATCAAATGAAATTATGAAACTTCATAATGGAGAAATTTCAATTGAGAGTAAGCTGCATGAGGGAACAACTGTAAATATTTTATTATTAAATGAATAGAAGGGAAGAACTATATGATATTAGATGGAAAATTAGTTGTAAAAGGAATAAGAGAAAAATTGAAAAAAGATGTCTTAGGAAATAAAATAACTCTGGCAATAGTAGTGGTAGGAGAAAATAGTTCATCTGCTTCATATATTAAAGGGGTAATGAAAACTAGTGAAAAATTAGGTATTAATATAAAACTTGTAAAAACAGATGAAAATGTTTCAACAGAAGAAATGATTGAAAAAATAAATGAATTAAATATTGATGATTCAGTTAATGGAATTATGATTCAAATGCCTCTTCCGAAAACAATTGATCAAGTTAAAGTAATAAATTCAATTGATTATTTAAAGGATGTAGATGGACTTACAGATATAAGTATGGGAAAATTAGTTAAAAATACTGGTGATGGCTTTTTACCATGTACACCACTTGCAGTTTTAAAAACAATTGAATATTATGATATTGAAATTGAGGGAATGGATGTAGTTGTAATAGGAAGAAGTAATATTGTTGGGAAACCAATAGCTTCAATTTTAACTAATAAAGGAGCAACTGTTACAGTATGCCATTCAAAAACAAAAGATCTAAAAGAAAAGACAAAAAATGCAGATATGGTAATTGTTGCAATTGGTAGAAAACATTTTTTAACTGAAGATATGGTTAACGAAGATGCAGTAGTAATTGATGTTGGAATAAATGTAGTCGATGGCAAGTTATATGGAGATGTAGATTATGATAATTTAATTAATAAAGTAAAAGCTATTACGCCAGTTCCCGGCGGTATTGGGACTATTACAAATACTTTATTATTAAAAAATACTGTAGATAGTTATTTGAAATAATTGGAGGATATATGATAGTTTTATTTGGTGTAGTTATTGCTGCTATATCTATTGGTGGATATATTGCGTTTAATGCTAGTGAAGAATTATACGATTCTGAAAAGATTATTAATGAATTTGAATTAATAAAGAAAAATATGTTTAAGTATTTTAAAAAGAATAGTGTTATGCCTGAGAATTTTGATAATATGGATGAGTTTGATATTAGTAAAATCAAATATCCATTTAAAATTGATAAAGGCGGAAAATTTTTAATTCTAAAAATAAATGATGAAGAAGAGGTTAAAAAAGTTCTGAATAAGATGAGTAAAACATCATACTATGAAAAACCTAATTTATTTTTAGGAATATATGGGGAAAAAACGAAAAAAAATATCCCTATCCCTGAAATTATTGTTTCGCCTGAAAATATTAATACTGGAACTTTAATTGATTATTCTTATAAAGAAATTAGTGGTAAAGATTATGAGATTGATGAGGTTATTTGGGAAGGAAATACAAAAGTATATTCAAATCCCGGTGAATATAAAGTTTCTTTAAAAATTAAAAACACAAAAGGTGTTTGGTCAGAAAAAGTTGAAAAGATAATATATGTTGGAGTGAAAAAGGGAATTAAAGAAATAGTAGGATCTAAAGAAGTTTTATTGTTAATACATGAAAATGGTAAGGTGAGTTATAAAGCTTTTCGCAATAATAAGTTTAGACTTTTAGATAAAGATAAATTTGAGGATTACAATGCTCTTTCGAATGTAGAGTCAATATCAATGAAGTATGATCATATGTTAGTAAGTACAAAGGAGTTAAATGTTAAATCTGCTGGTAGCAATAAATTTGGACAGTTAGCTAATAATAGTAAAATTGATAGCATTAATTTTACTAAAATATGGGGATTAAAAGATGTAATTAAAGTGGAGACTGGAAAATGTTTTTCAGGAGCATTAACTAGAAGCAAAAAATTATTTTTGTGGGGATTAAATGATTCTAGGCAGATAAATTTTAAACGTACATTATTTTATGATATGCCACAAAATTTTGCTCATATTATTGATATAGAAGATTTTTCATTAGGGAAAAATCATTGCTTAATTAAAGACAATGCTAATATATTATATTCGTTTGGCGGTAATGAATTTGGACAATTAGGTAATGGTCTTGCAGAAAGAGTTAGTGAAGTACAAACTGTTTTTAACTTTGAAATAGATGTATTTTATGCAGGCGAAGAATTTTCATTTGCAGTTGATAAAGATGGGAATTTGTATGGTTGGGGAAAAAATAATAGTTATCAATTAGGAATGCTTGGTGCAAGAGTAAAAAAACCAGTTATTATAAATTCAATTAAAAATATTAAAAATATTGTATCCTCTGCAACTATTGTAGCAGCAATTACTAAAAATGATAAAATATTTACTTGGGGAACATATTTTAATAAAATTGGAATGAATGTAGATGTAGTTAAACCTATTGAAATTCCTTTTGATAAACAGGTAAAAAGTATGACAATGTCAAATAATGAAATTTACGTTTTAACCATAGATGATGAACTATATGTTTCAAGCTATAACTTTGAATTTACTAAAGTTGATACAACAATTGAGCTAACAAAATGATATATTGTAATGAATTAACCTGTTAGATAATATATAATTATGATATAATAAAAAAAAGGGGGAGATAACATATGAATGAAAAAAGAAAAAATCATAGACTACCTATCGATATAAAATTGACAATAGAATCGCTTTATAAACAAGGTGAAAATAAAATTGAAAATGTAAAAGATGAGATTCAAGTTGTTGACATTTCAAAAGGTGGAATTGCATTTGAGGTTAATGATGATTTGCCTTTAGGTTTTTATTTTAATTCTAGAATAATTATTGATGAAGAAAAAAATTTTTTTAGTGTGTTAAAAATTATTAGAAAAGTTGAAATAGAAGAAGGATATCATTATGGCTGTGAATTTGTAGGTCTTGCAAATGTTTTATCTGATTCTATTGATATCTACGAAAAGGAAATTTCAGAGTGTTAATCTATGATTAACACTTTTTGATTGTAGGAAATTAAATGAATATTTTATTGACGTATGACTATGGCAAAGAAAAAATAAAAAAAATGACTGAATTAGGTTATAATATTATTTTAAAAGAAGAAAAAGATTTGTTTTATAGTAATGAATTTGAAAATGTTGAAGTTTTAATATGTTATAATCCATTTAAAACTTTAGATGTTTCGAAATTTAAAAATTTGAAATGGATTCAACTTTCATCAATTGGAATTGATCAATTACCTATTGAAAAAATAATTAATCGCGATATTATTGTTTCAAACAATCAAGGTGGTTATTCAAAACCAATGGGAGAATGGGTCGTTCTTTCTATTTTAGAAATTCTTAAAAATAAAAAAGGAATTTTTGTTAATCAACAGAATAGAAAATGGAAAATGGACACGAGTGTTTTAGAGTTAGTTAATAAAAAAATATTATTTTTAGGTACTGGCACAATTGCAAAAGAAAGTGCAAAAAGATTAAAAGGTTTTGAATGTTTAATAGATGGAATTAATACATCTGGAAGAGAACAAGAATATTTTAATAATGTATATAAATCTACAGATATTAGTAAAATTATTGGTGGTTATGATATAGTAATATCTACTTTACCTAAAATAAAAGAAACATTTCATTATATAAATAAAGAGCTTATGGATTTAATGAAAAATGATTCGATTTTAATAAATGTATCAAGAGGTGAAATAATTGATGAAGCTGAATTAATTAATCAACTTCATAATGGTAAATTTTTAGGTGTTAGTCTTGATGTTTTTGAAATAGAGCCCCTAAGTGAATTATCTGATTTATGGAATTTTGATAGAGTTTATATTTCAGCACATAATAGTTGGATTTCAGAAATGAAAAACGAAAGACGTTTTGATGTAATTTATAAAAATTTAAAAAGATATAAAAATAATAATATACTTCTTAATGAAGTGAATTATATAAGGGGGTACTAAAGTGAGAAAAATTTTAATAGATACTCATGTTCACACGGTTTCTAGTGGTCATGCATATTCTACGTTATCAGACTATGTTGAAGAAGCAAAACTAAAGGGATTAAAAATGTTTGCTCTTACTGATCATGGCCCTGAAATGCCTGGTGCTACTCATTGGTATCATATTGCAAATCAAAGAGTTATTCCAAAAGTTATTGATGGAATAGAAATTTTAAAGGGTGTTGAAGTAAATATAATGGATTATGATGGAAAAGTAGATCTTCCAGATGCATTACTTGAAAAATTAGATTTAGTAATAGCTAGTTTACATATTCCATGTATTGATCCAGGAACAAAAGAAGAAAACACAAATGCATTAATAAATACTATGAAAAATCAAAATGTGGATATTATTGGACATTCAGGAAATCCTGAATATGAAATTGATATAGAAGAATTTGTTAAAGCTGCAAAAAAATATAATTGTGCAATCGAAATAAATAATAGTTCTGATAAGCTTACTAGATTTGGAAGTAATAAAAATTGTATTGAGATTGCAAGACAAGCGAAGAAATATGGAGTATATCTAACTACTGGAAGCGATGCTCATTATAAGTCGTATTTAGGAGATTTTGAAGAGGTTGAAAAAGTATTTGAGAAAGCAGGAATTGATAAAGAATTAATACTTACTTCAAGTACTGAAAAATTAAAAAACTATTTAAAAAACAAAGGAAACAAAAATGAATAAAAAAGATATTAGAAGTATGAATTTAGAAGAAATAGAGAAACAAATTGTTGAAATGGGACATAGTAAGTTTAGAGCTAAACAGATTTATAATTGGATTTCAAAAGGAAAAAATGATTTTAATGAAATGAAGAATTTACCACAAAAGCTTATTATTGATTTAAATGATAATTTTATTATTAATAATATAATTATTGAAAGAGTTGCAGAATCAAAAGATAATACTAAGAAATTTTTATTGAAAATGGTTGATGGGAACATTATTGAAGCAGTACTTATGAAATATAAATATGGATATTCAATTTGTGTTTCTACTCAGGTAGGTTGTAAAATGGGATGTAAATTCTGTGCATCAACAATAGGTGGTAAAGTACGAGATCTTTTACCAGGTGAAATGCTTGGTCAAATATTTACTTTACAAAATTATGCTGGTGAAAGAATTAGAAATGTTGTTTTAATGGGTAGTGGTGAACCGCTTGATAATTATGATAATGTTATGAAATTTTTAGAACTTGTAAATGATGATAACGGTTTGAATATTTCGCATAGAAACATTACAGTTTCAACGGTAGGTATTGTTCCTAAAATATATGAACTTGCAGATAAAAAACTTCAAATTACTTTAGCAATATCACTTCATGAAGTAGATAATGATAAAAGAACTGCACTAATACCTTCAAATGAAAAATATCCTGTCAAGGAAATATTAAAAGCTTGTGAATATTATACAAAAGTTACAAAAAGAAGAATAACTTTTGAATATTCTTTAATAAATGGGGTAAATGATAATATAGAAACAGCAAAAGCTTTAGGAAAGACTTTAAAAGGTATGTTGTGTCATGTCAATTTAATTCCTATTAATGCCGTTAAAGAAAAAAATTATTTGCCTTCAAGTGAAAATAACATTGTTAAGTTCAAAGAAACACTTGAAAATGAAGGGATTGTTACAACAATCCGAAGAGAAATGGGTAGCGATATCAATGCTGCTTGTGGTCAGTTAAGAAATAATTATATAAATAATTAAAAAAAGGGTTTTTTGATTATTTGTAGAATTATATTCTAAGGAATGTTTTAAAGGAGGAGATTAAAATGGTTAAATTAATTGCTGGTGGAAAAGGTAGTGGAAAATCTAAAACTTTAATTAAAATTGCAAATGAAGAAGTAAAAAGTAATAGTGGTAATGTTATATTTTTAGACAACAATGATAGAAACAAGTTTGCTTTGAATCATGACATTAGATTTACTGATATTAGTGAGTATAATATTAATACTCTTGATGGGTTTATAGGTTTTATTAGCGGTATGATTTCTAGAGATTTTGATATAGATACTGTATTTATTGATGGACTTTTTAAAATAGTTGATATTGAATCAAGTGCAATTACTTCCTTAGTAGAGAAAATCAATTTATTAGGTGATAGATATAAAATAAAATTTTATTTAACTGTTAGTCATCCAATAACAGAGATTCCAAGTGAATTAGAAAAATATTTATATTCAATATAAAAAAAGATAAAAGATGAGATTTCTCATCTTTTTTTGTTACCAAAATTTTATTATTTTTTTAAAATAGTGTGATATTATTATGTTGTAATAAAGTTTTAAAGGGAGGACAAATGAAAAAACAAATTATGGTTTGTGTTACACAACAAAAATCATGTGAAAATTTAATTAGAGAAGGTTTCGAGTTGATTGAAGATAATAATGACGAGCTTTTTGTAATTCATGTTGTTAAGAATGATTGGCGTTATTTTAGTGAAATGAAAGAATCAGATGCACTTGAATATTTATTTGATATTTCAAAACATTATAATGCTGAACTTATCATAAAAAAATCAAATCAGATTGAAGAAACTCTTGCTGAATTTATAGAAGATAATAATATTAGTAAAGTAGTTATGGGTGAATCTTTTGAAAATGAGAAACAACAAAATATGATAAATAGATTAAAAAAGAAAAACAAAGCTCCAATAGAATGGAATATAGTAAAAAGAAAATAAATACAGGATTAATCATATGATTAATCTTGTTTTTTTTGATATAATGTATATGGTGATAATATGAAAGAACGATATAAAAAATATTCAGTTTATTTAAAGGAAAAATATGGAGAGAAAGTATATAAACTCCCCGTTAATTTGCCTATTACCTGTCCAAATAGAGATGGAGAGCTTTCGTATGGAGGATGTACTTTCTGCGCTGAGATAGGAACCTCATTTGAAAATATTAGTGATACTATAAATGTAAAAAATCAATTATTAATAAATAAAAGAAGAATTGGAAAAAAATATGGAGCAAAAAAATTTATTGCTTATTTTCAAAATTTTACTAATACATATATGCCATTAGATGTTTTTGAAAAACATTTATATGAAGCATGCATTGAAGACATTGTTGAAATATCAATTGCTACAAGACCTGATTGTATAAGTGATGATTATCTTGAAGTAATGAATAAAGTTTCACTTGAAAAGAATGTAAATATATCAATTGAACTTGGATTACAAACCATTAATCATAATACTTTAAAAAAAATAAACAGAGGTCATACTTTAGCTGAATTAATTGATGCAGTTTTAAGAATAAAAAAATATGGATTTATTATTACAGTTCATTTAATAGCAAATTTACCATGGGATAGTACTGAAGATTTTATTGAAGGAGCAAAAATTTTAAGTGCTCTTAATATTGATCAAATAAAAATACATTCACTTTTTATTATTAAAGGTACTGTTATGGCTAAACAATATGTAAATAATGAATTTGAAATTTGTTCTAAGGAAGAATTTATTGAAAGAGTGATTAAATTTATTCAATACACAAAAAAAAATATTGTATTTCAAAGGTTTTTAGGAAGAGCATCTGAAAATGAAGCTTTATTTTGCAATTGGAATACTAGTTGGTGGAAAATTATGAATACAATTGATGAAATACTTGAGGAAAGAGATATATATCAAGGTGAAAAATGTAATTATTTAAATGGAAAAGCAATAAGAAAATTTAGGGTGAGATAATATGAATAAGTTACTAATATGGGATATTGATGGGACTTTATTAACTTGTAAAAATGCTGGAAAATATTCATTAAATAAAACTTTTCAAGAGGAATTTGGTATTGAAAATGCATTTGAAGGTATTGAAATGGCTGGGAAAATGGATTTAAATATTTTAAGTTCCATTATTAATAAAAATAATGTTGCTAATTATAATTTAAATGATTTAATTTACAAATATGGAAAAAATCTTGAAAAACATTTGAAAATGAGTAAAAATTTTAAAATATTACCAAATGTTAAAAAAAATTTGCATAATTTGCAAAAAGATAATAGAATCTATAATGTGATTGCTTCAGGAAATTCAGAAATTGGAAGCATTTTAAAGCTGAAAAAGGCTGAAATGTTTGATTATTTTAGAATTGGGAGTTATGGAAATAATTTTGATAATCGGACTTGTCTTGTAAGGAATGCTATAAATATTGCGAAATTTGCTTATGGCATAGATTTTATAAATGAAAATATATATATGATTGGTGATACTCCTGATGATATAATTGCTGGTAAAGAAAACAATATTAAAACTATTGCATTAGCAACTGGAGGATATTCATTAGAAATACTTGAAAGTAATGAACCGGATTTTTTATTTGATGAATTACCTGAGGATTTAATAAGTATAATATTTTAATGGTGGTGAGCTATGAAAGAAAGAGTTAGAGAATGGAAAGAATTTTTATTGCCTTATCAACAGGCCGTTGACGAATTAAAAGTTAAATTTAAAGCTATTAGAAAAGAATATAGAGAGACAAGTAAATATTCTCCTATTGAATTTGTTACTGGTAGAGTTAAAAAAATATCTAGTATTATTGAAAAATGCGAAAGAAGAAATATTGATATTGATGATATTCAAGAAGTTATGGAAGATATTGCTGGAATTCGAATAATGTGTCAATTTAAAGATGATATTTATAATGTTGTAGATTTAATTCATAAAAGAAGCGGTAAAGATTTAGAAGTTTTATATGAAAAAGATTATATTGCTAATCCTAAAGAAAGTGGATATAAAAGCTATCATATTGTTATTAAATATTCAGTTCAAACTGCTTTTGGTGAAGAAAATATATTAGCCGAATTACAAATTAGAACTTTAGCAATGAATTTTTGGGCTACAATTGAACATTCTTTAAATTATAAATATAAAAAAGATATACCTGCTGATGTAAAAAGCAAATTAGTAAATGCAGCAAAGGCTGTTACAATACTTGATGATGAGGTTTGTGGAATTAGAGATGAGATAATAAATGCTCAACAAATTTTTGAACTTAAATCAAATGTTGTTTTAGATATAACAAAAAACTTGAAAAGATTAGAGAAATATTGTGAACCAGAAAAAATAAAAAAATATTATGAAGAATTTGATGATGTTTGGGAAAGTGAAGATGAAGAAAAATTTAAAGAATTTCTAGTAAAAATAAAAAGCGAAATACCTCTTTACAATATGTCCAATGAAGGAGATGAAAATTAAATGTCAATTTTTGTTATTGGAGATTTGCATTTAAGTTTTTCAACTGATAAGCCAATGGATATATTTGGTGATAATTGGGAAGAACACTATGAAAAAATTAAAGCAGATTGGATATCAAAAGTAAAAGAAGAAGATTTAGTTTTATTAACTGGTGATATTTCATGGGGTATGAGTTTAAAAGAAGCTGATGAAGATTTTAAATGGATAGATAATTTACCGGGCAAGAAAATAATTGTAAAAGGAAATCATGACTATTGGTGGACTACTTTAAAAAAAATGAATGATTTATATAAATCTATCAAATTTATTAATAATAACTTTTATGAATATAATGGAATTGCTATTTGTGGATCGCGTGGATGGTTGTGTCCTAAAGATTCTGAGTTTACAGAGCATGATACGAAAATATATAATAGAGAAGTAAATAGGATGGAGATGTCAATAAAAGCTGCTAAAGCCGCAGGAATGAAGGAAATCATTGTAATAATGCATTACCCACCTACCAATGATAAACATGAAGAATCAAAATTCACAGATTTGTTTTTAAAAGAAGAAATAAAAAATGTTTTTTATGGACATTTACATACTGAACTTTCATTTGAAGCAGGAATTAAAGGTGAATTTAATGGTGTGCATTATTATTTAACATCATGCGATTATTTAGATTTTAAATTACTAAAATTTAGTTAGGGGAAATATGCAAAATATTAAATTAAATGAATTTATTCAGTACAGGAATGAATTAATAGAGAAATTGGAAAAAAATCAAATAAGTAAATCAGAATTTATTAAAAAAAATTATGAATATGTTTCAGAATTCAAAATCAGTCCATATGCT
The DNA here is from genome assembly GCA_027064135.1 of Peptostreptococcaceae bacterium. Classification (GTDB taxonomy): domain Bacteria; phylum Bacillota; class Clostridia; order Peptostreptococcales; family Acidaminobacteraceae; genus HSG29. The sequence goes on from JAMOQG010000141.1 coordinate 25,695, forward strand.
GATATAAAAAGTGTATCTAATGGAGTAATGGCTTATCAGTTTTTTAATTCGAATGCGAAATATTTATTATCAAAAGCTTTTGATATTGAATTAAAAAATCCTAAGAAAGCTTATGAATTAAAAGAAGAAGGTTTTGAGAATTATGATTATAAAAATAATATAATTAAAAAAGTTTTGGAGATAGTTAAGTATAAAAATGTAGAAGCTTTTTTTGTAAAAATGAATTCAAAAGCTTTAGAAGGAGAATTATTTGAAATAGTTCTTAAAGATTATGAAAAAGTTATTTTTCATACTAAAGATAGATTAATTCTTAATAGATTAAAGAAAAATGGATGTTTTTTAGAAGGAATAAAAAATTCGTTGATTGATGAATATATTAATAAAAAATATTGATTAAAAGTTACCTTTCTTGGTATATATAAATTAAGAGAGGTGATAATATGTCAAAATTAAAAATAGGAGATTCGTTAACAATTCAAAAAAAGGTAACTGAAAAATCGGCAGCATTAAATTTCGGAAGTGGTAAACTAAAATCTTTATTTGCAACACCTAGTTTAGTTGCTTTGATGATTGAGGCAGGAGCAAAACTAGTTGATGATACACTTGAAGAAGGAATGATATCAGTTGGAAGAGTTGCTAGTGTAACTCATGAAAAACCTACTGAAGTTGGGGAAACTGTTACTGTAAAAGTTGAAGTTACAAATATAACGGCTGAAAAAGTTGATATTTCAATGGAAGCCTATGATGAAATTGGTAAAATTGGTTTTGGATTTAATGAAAGACATATTGTTAATAAAAAAGGATTATTGAAAAGAGCTGCAGAAAGAGATAAAAGTTTAGAATTTATAAAGTAAAATTTTATAAGTATAATTTAATAAAAATCATATCATTTTTGATATGATTTTTATCTTTTTGATTTGAAAAAAAATATTTATGTGATATCATTGCTTAAGTTAGGAGTGATGTGATGTTTGATAAATATGATGCAATAATATTTGATTTAGATGGTACGTTGATTGATTCAATGTGGATATGGAAAGCAATAGATGTAGACTTTTTAGAAAAAAGAGGTATGGAATTACCTGATGATTTACAAAAAGCTATTGAAGGGATGTCTTTTACTGAAACTGCAATGTATTTTAAAGAAAGATTTAATTTAAATGACTCTTTAGATGAAATAAAAAAAGAGTGGAATGATTCAGCATATGATTATTATAAAAACAGAATAAATTTAAAGAAAAATGTAAAAGAATTACTTGATATATTTAAAGAGCAAGGAAAAGTAATTGGTATAGGGACTAGTAATTCAAGAATGCTTGCTGAACTTGTTATTAAACATCGTGAAGTTGAAGATTATTTTGATGTTTTAATAACATCATGTGATGTTGATAAAGGAAAACCAAGTCCAGATGTATTTTTAAAAGTATCTGAATCTTTAAATGTAAAACCAGAAAAATGTTTAGTGTTTGAAGATACTTATGCAGGTGTTCAAGCAGCAGTAAATGCAAATATGGATTGCTTTGCAATATATGATAAAATTGCAAGTGAATCTGAAGAAGATATTATTAAGACAGCTACAAAATATATACGGTCTTATGATGAGATTATTTAGGAGATTAAATGAAAAAAAATGAGAAAGCAGAAATTTTAATTGAAGATATGAGATATTCCAATCTTGGTGTTGGATATTTAGAAGGTAAAGAAGTAAAAATAAAAAATGCATTGCTTGGACAAGTTGTTGAAGCAACTTTATCTAAAATTAAAAGTAAAACAGCTAAAGGAAAAGTAAATAAAGTTGTGAAAAGAGCTGATTATGAAATAGAAGCAAAATGTGAACACTATAATGAATGTGGAGGCTGTTCTAGACAGACCGTTCCTATTGATAAGCAATTAGAACTTAAAAACAATATGGTAAAAGATTTATTTAAAAGAAATGAAATTTCTTATGAAGAATTTGAACCAATTGAAAGATCACCAATTGATTTTAATTATAGAAATAAAATGGAATATTCATTTGGAGATGAATCATTTGGTGGAGAGCTTAATCTTGGAATGCATAAAAAAGGACATTTTTATGATGTAGTGAATACTACAAAATGTACAATTGCATCAGAGGATTCAAATAAAATTCATAAATTAGTTTTAGATTTTGCAAGAAAATCAGGAAAAGCTAAATATCATATAAAAAGACACGTTGGGTATTATAGACATTTAAGTGTTAGAAAAGGTTTTAATACTGGCGAAGTTTTAGTTGGAATTGTTACTACTACTCAAGAAGAAGTGAATTTCGATGAATTAGTTAAAGATATGTTAAATTTGAAATTAGATGGTAAAATAGTAGGTATTTTAAGAATAAAAAATGATGGTTGGGGAGATGTTGTAGCTGGAGATTATGATATTTTATATGGCCGTGATTATTACTATGAAGAATTATTAAATCTTAAATTTAAAGTTTCATTTTATTCGTTTTTTCAAACTAATCCACTAGGTGCAGAAGTTTTATATTCTGTTGTTAAAGAATATTTAGGTGATGCTAAAGATAAAAAAGTTATGGAATTATTTTCAGGTACTGGGACTATTGGCCAGATAATTTCTGAAAATGCGAAAGAAGTTTTTGGAGTTGAATTAATTAATGATGCAGTTCAAATGGCTAATGAAAATGCAAAATTAAATAATATTACAAATTGCCATTTTATTCAAGGTGACCTTTTTAAAGAAGTGGATAAACTTGAATTTAAACCAGATACTATAATAGTAGATCCACCAAGATACGGAATTCCAAATAAAGCTTTTAAGAAAATACTTGATTTTAATGTTAATGAAATAGTTTATGTTTCGTGTAATCCGCAAGGATTAATGGATAATTTAAAATTAGCTATTGAAATGGGATATAAAGTAACTAAAGTAAGATG
>JAMOQG010000142.1 GCA_027064135.1 Peptostreptococcaceae bacterium
TCATTCATTCTTTACCTACCTTTATTTTATTACAAATATTTTATCTAAACCTGTAATATTAAATAATCTTTTAATATTGTTTTTAGCATTAACTATTGAAATCTGCTTTTCTTCTTTTTTTATTTTTTTCAAAATACCTATCAAAACTCCAATTCCAGTTGAATCAATATAAGATAAATTTTCGCAATTAATTTCAATATTAACAATTTTATTCTCTAAAATTTCATCTAGTTTTTCTTTAACAATTAGATAAGAATTAATATCCATTTCACCCACTATTGATATTTTACATATATCATCTTTTTCTATTATTTCTGTAATTTCTAATGACATATTATCCCCCCTTTAGTTTTCCTTATTCCATTATATTAATATTTTGAAAATTAAACAAATTTTTTTTTTTTTTTTACATATTTTTACATATTATATATTAATTTTTATTAATTTTTTTGAATATTCATTTTTTTTAAAATATAATCTAATAAAAAGAAAGGATAATATATGAACAAATTAAGAATATTAAAAAGTTACAAATTTATTTTGCCACTAACATTAATAATTATATTCACTAGCTTATTATCTATACTTTATTTTGAAAAAACAAAACTCCCAAATAAAAATTGGTCAAATTCTATTAAATTAAATTCTTATTATTTAAATGATAATTATGATGATTTTAATAATAAAGATATTGAATTTATTCTTATCAATGATGATTATTATTTATTTTATTTTTCAAAAAATTTCATTTTTCTTGATATATATGATGAAAATATGAATTTAATAACTCATAAAAAGATAAATAAGAAATTTAAATATATAAATAATTTAAAAGTTTCTTTAAGTGAAAATAATATTAAATTACTATTTGAAGAAAATAAAATATTAAATAAACTTCTAATTAATAAAAATGGAAATATTATTAATGATAAAATTCTTTATTCTAATATTGAAAATATTTCAATAATCGAAAATGATATTTTATACTATAAAGATAATTATATTTTTTTAAATGATAAAAAAATTAAAAACGTAGATCATTTGATAAAATCTTCTTTTTTCAAACTTAATAATATATATTATATTTCATATATAAATTTTAATAATTATAAATATGAACTTCATTTTATTGAATTATTTAATAATGAAATTAAAAATGATAAATTTATAAAATCATATACTTTTGATTCAGTAACTAATATTTTTAGTTTTGACAGCAATAAAATTAAAAATGATTTTGATAATATTATCGTAGTATATAATTCAAAATTTGGAGTTTTTTCAAATTACTATTTGTCTTTAGATGAAAATTTAAATATTAAAGAATCTAAAAATTATTTTAGCAGCGGATATAATTTAAAATATTTAAATGATGGTGAATGTTTTATTCAAAATGAAGATACAAATATTGGAAAAATTGATATTTCTACTAAAAATAAAAAATTTCCAAATGTTGTTAAATTTTCAGATGATAATAAAATACCACTTACTAAAACAAAAAAATTTCCAAATAAAATTAAATATTATATTTTCAATAATGATGAATATTTATTATTTTCAGAAAAAAGTGGTGATTCTCAATTATCAACTTTTATTTCATCTACAAATAAAAATTTGATTAGAATAAGTCAAAAATTAACATTTAATGATTACAAAAATTTATTTTTTACTACATTTACAACTTTTTTACCTTTGTTTTTATATGCTTTAATATATTCAATATTATTTTTAATACCAATATTTGTTATAGTATTACCAATTGCACTTTTTAAAATTACTTGGGCTGAACAAAATCAAAATAAATTACTAATATTATCTATTAGTTTATATTTACTATCAAAATTCAAATATGTTTTTTTTAATGTTACACTCTCAAATTTGCCAATTATTTTTACAAATCCATTTTTAAGATTATTTAGTATTATTATATTAAGTTTAATTTCAATTTATTCAATGCATGATATTTCAAAAAATAAAAATTTGCATTTTTTTAAAAAATTTATAACTTTTTTTATTATTGATATAATTTTATTTACTTTATTTTTTACTCCATATTTATTAGTTTAAAAAAAATGAATCTAATAAATAGATTCATCATAATATATAAATATCAAAGGGGGCTATAATTGTATTATATCCCCCACAATTTTTTTTAAACATTTATTTTTATTTATTCTTCTATTTCTTCTATTTCTTCTTTCATTACTTTTGCAATTGAAACTAATTTTGTATTTTCTTCTGATTTCATTATTTTAACACCACTTGTATTTCTACCAATAATAGAAATGTCATTTGCTGAAATTCTAATCATTATACCATCAGAATTAATTATCATAATATCATTATCTTCATTTAAAATTAATGCACCTATCAATGAACCAGTTTTATGAGATGTTTTGTAAGTAATATTACCTTTTCCACCTCTTTTTTGTATTCTATATTCACTAATATTTGTTCTTTTCCCGTATCCATTTTCGCTTGCTAAAAATAATTGCATATTTTTATTTTCTTCATTAATTACTTCCATAGATACTATTTTTTCGTTATCTGGTAAATTCATAGCTTTAACACCAGTTGCATTTCTTCCCATTGCTCTAACATCTGTTTCAGAAAATCTAATTGCTTTTCCTTCAGAAGAAATAACAATAATATCATCACTTCCTGTTGTTTTTTTAACATTTATTACTTTATCATTTTCTTTTAAATTAATAAAAATTAAACCTGTAGTTCTATTAGATTTTAAATCATTTAATCTTGTTTTTTTAATTATTCCATTTTCACTACAAAATACAAGATAACTATCATCAAATTCAGTTATCGGAATTATTGAAGTTATTTTTTCATCAATATCAAGTTTTAGTAAATTTATTACATTTACACCTTTCGACGTTCTTGTTCCTTCTTTTATTTTATATGCTTTTATATGATATAATTTTCCAAAATCAGTAAAAAATAACAATTCATTATGTGTAGAAGTAGTAATTATATCAACTATTTGATCATTTTCTTTAGTTTCTAAACCAATTTTTCCACGTCCACCTCTGTTTTGCTTATGGTAAACATCAATTGGAATTCTTTTTATATATCCATCGTTGGTACGAGTTATTATTACTTTTTTTTCTTCAATTAAATCTCCAATATCAATATCATCTTCATCCATTTCTATATTCGTTTTTCTTTCATCACCATATTTTTCTTTTATTTCTATTAAATTATTTTTAATGATATCTAACAATAAAGAATCATTGCCTAAAATATTTTTTAATTCTTTTATAATTATTGATAATTGATTATATTCTTCATTAATTTTTTCTTTTTCTAAACCTGTTAATCTTTGTAATTTCATATTTAAAATTGCATCAGCTTGTATATCACTTAATTTATATTTTAAAATTAATGATTGTTTAGCTTCTTCAGTAGATTTTGAAGCTTTTATTAATTTAATAATGTTATCAATATTATCAAGTGCAATAATATAACCTTCTAAAATATGAGATCTTTTTTCAGCTTTATCAAGATCATATTGTACACGTCTTGTTTCAACTTCTTTTTGATGATTTAAATAATGATTTAATATTTCAAATAAATTAAGTATTTTAGGTTCACCATTAACAAGAGCTAACATAATAATTGAATAAGTTACTTTTAAATTAGTATGCTTATATAATTTATTTAATAATATTTCAGCATTAACATCTTTTCTTAATTCAATAACAACTCTAATTCCTTCTCTATTACTTTCATCTCTTAAATCAGTAATACCATCAATAACTTTGTTTCTAACAAGTTTTGCAATTTCTTCAAGCAATCTTGATTTATTCACTTGATAAGGAATTTCAGTAATAATAATTTTATTTTTGCCTCTACCCATTTCTTCAATTGTAGATTTTGACTTAATTTTTATTTTTCCTCTTCCAGTTCTGTAAGCATTTTTTATTCCTTCAATTCCAAGAATTGTAGCACTTGTTGGTAAATCTGGTCCTTTTACAATTTTAAGTAAATCTTCAACATTTGCATTTTCATCATCTATTAATTTAATTACTGCATCAATAATTTCATTTAAATTATGTGGTGGAATCGAAGTTGCCATTCCAACTGCTATTCCATTTGTTCCATTAACTAATAAATTTGGATATCTTGCAGGTAATACAATTGGTTCTTTTAAGGTATTATCAAAGTTTGGCATAAAATCAATTGTATCTTTATGAATATCTTTTAATAATTCAACTGTAATTTTTCCCATTTTTGCTTCAGTATATCTCATTGCAGCTGGTGAATCACCATCAACAGATCCAAAGTTACCATGTCCATTAACTAATTTATATCTTATCGAAAAATCTTGTGCCATTCTAACCATTGCATTATAAACAGATTGATCACCATGCGGATGATACTTACCTAATACATCGCCGACAATACGGGCAGATTTTCTATAAGTTTTATTTGGAGTTAAACCTAATTCTTTCATTGCATATATAATTCTTCTATGAACTGGCTTTAATCCATCTCTAACATCTGGTAAAGCTCTAGATACTATTACGCTCATTGCATAATCAATATATGAAGTTTTCATTTCATCAATTATATCTACTTTATTAACATTATTAAATTCTTCAGTCAATTATTTCACCTCAATTATATGTCGATATTTTCAGCATATTTTGCATTTTCTTCAATAAATTTTCTACGTGGTTCTACTTTTTCTCCCATTAATATAGTGAAAATATTATCTGATTCAATAGCATTTTCAATATTAACTTGCTTTAAAATTCTATGTTCAGGATTCATTGTAGTTTCCCATAACTGTTCGGGATTCATCTCTCCTAAACCTTTATATCTTTGCTGACTACATTCACCACCCATTTCTTTAATTTTATCTTCTAATTCAGCATCTTTATAAATATATTGAATATTTTTTCCACTTTGAAGTTTATATAAAGGTGGTTGAGCAATATATATATTTCCATTTTCAATTAATTCTCTCATATATCTATAAAAAAAGGTTAATAGTAAAGTTGCAATATGAGCACCATCGACATCAGCATCTGTCATAATAATAATTTTATGATATCTTAATTTTTCAATATCAGACTCATCTCCAATACCACATCCAAAAGCTGTAATCATTTGTCTAATACTATCAGATTTAAATATTCGAGCAAAATTTGCTTTTTCAACATTAAGAATTTTTCCTCTTAAAGGTAATATTGCTTGTATTTTTCTATCTCTTCCTTGTTTAGCTGATCCACCCGCAGAATCCCCTTCGACAATATATAATTCTGATTCTGAAGGATCTTTACTTGAACAATCAGATAACTTTCCAGGTAATGTTAATCCATCTAAAAGACCTTTTCTTCTAGTTAATTCTCTTGCATTTTTAGCAGCTCTTCTAGCTTTTTCAGCATTTAAACATTTCTCAATAATTATTTTTGCAACCACTGGATTTTCTTCTAAAATTTCTTTTAAAAGATTTGAAGTAACGGTATCAACAATTCCTCTTATTTCACTATTTCCAAGTTTTGTTTTTGTTTGACCTTCAAATTGTGGTTCTTCAAGTTTAACTGAAATTACACCAGTCAAACCTTCTCTTACATCTTCTCCAATAAAATTTTCTTCTTTTTCTTTTAAAAAATTCATTTTTCTTGCATAATCATTTATATTTCTAGTTAATGCACTTCTAAAACCACTTAAATGTGTTCCACCTTCATGAGTATTAATATTATTTGCAAAAGTAAATAAATTATTTGAATAACCAGAAGTATATTGCATCGCAATTTCAACAACAGTATTATCTATTATTCCTTCATAATATAAAATTTCATCATGAATAGCAGTTCTATTTCTATTTAAATATTTTACAAATTCTTTTATTCCACCTTCATAATGAAATAATTCTTGTAAATTTTCTTCTCTTTCATCATTAATTATAATTTTTATTCCCTTATTTAAAAACGCAAGTTCTCTTAATCTGTTTTTTAATATATCAAATTTAAAAATCAAAGTTTCAAATATTGTATCATCAGGTTTAAAAATAGTTGTTGTTCCAGTTCTATCTGTTTTTCCTACAATTTCTAGATCTTTAGTTTTAATACCTTTCTCAAATTCAATTCTATATATATTTCCATTTTTATGAACTTCAACAATAAATGAATTTGAAAGAGCATTTACAACTGAAGCACCAACTCCATGCAAACCTCCTGATACTTTATATCCTCCACCACCAAATTTTCCACCAGCATGTAAAGTAGTATGTATAATTTCCACAGCAGGTTTTTTAGATTTTTCATGAATATCAACTGGTATTCCACGTCCATTATCTACTACTTTTATTGAATTATCTTTTCTTATTGTTACTTCTATTGAATCACAATATCCTGCCAATGCTTCATCAATACTGTTGTCAACAATTTCATAAACTAAATGATGTAAACCACTTTCAGAAGTCGTGCCAATATACATTCCTGGTCTTTTTCTAACTGGTGTTAATCCCTCTAGAACCTGAATTTGACTGGCATTATATTCTGTATTCTCACTCATATTTTCCTCCTGCTATTTTTCCATTTTCTATTTTAATTAATTTATAATCAGTTACCTTATTTTTTAAAATTTTATCAAATATTGTAGATGTAATAATAGTTTGGGTATTACTAAAAATTTTAATTAAATTTATTTGCCTATTGATATCCAATTCTGAAAATACATCATCTAATAATAAAATTGGATATTCACCCGTTTCAGTACTAATAAGTTCTATTTCAGATAATTTAAGTGATAAAGCAGCAGTTCTCTGCTGTCCTTGAGATCCATATTTTTTTATTTCTTTATCATTTAAAAATATAATAAAATCATCTTTATGTGGGCCTACTAAAGTATATCCCATTCTAATTTCTCTTTCTTTATATTTATTAATTTTTTCTAAAAATTCCATCTTTATTTTATCATAATTTTCTTCATTTTTAATACTAATATTTGATAAATAATCTATTTTTAGATTTTCATTATCATTTGTTAAATCTTTATGAATACTATTACTAATTTTATTTATTTTTTTTAAAAAATAAATTCTATCTATTATTATTTTAGTGCCTTTGTCAACTAATTGTTCTGTAAAAATATCAAGCATTTCTTCATTTAAATTATGACTATTTTTTAAAATATTATTTCTTTGTTTTAAAATTTTTCTATATTCAATTAAATTATAACAATATTTTTTATTAATATTTGAAAGTTCTCTATTTATAAATTGTCTTCTAATATTTGGAGAACCTTTAATCAAAAAAATATCTTCAGGCGAAAATAAAACTACATAAATATTTCCTAATATTTCAGATAATTTTCTTATAGAATTATTATTAATTTTAATTTCTTTATTTAGTTTCTGATGAATTCTATATTCAATTTTGATATCTATATGCTTTTTAACAACATTTAATTTTACATAGTTAAATATGTTATCATTTAATATTAAATCCTTGTCATTTGAATTTCTAAATGATTTTCCAAAACATCCAAAATATATTGCCTCTAGTAAATTTGTTTTGCCTTGCGCATTATCACCAATAATAATATTTAAATTACTATTAAATTCAATATTAAAATCATTATAATTTCTAAAATTTTTTAATTCCAATTTACTAACAAACAAATTTATCTCCTAACACTACAAAATTATTTTTTTAATATTTCTAATTCAATAAAATCTTCATTTAAAGTTTCATCTTCTGAAAGATCAATAGTTACTATATCTCCAGGATACACTTTTTTTCCTCGTCTATTATCTATTTCGCCATTATATTTAATAAAATTATTTTGAATTAAATATTTTGCATGACCTCCAGTTCCAGCAATTTCAGCATATTTTAATAATTGATCCATTTTTATAAAATCAGTTTTAATATAAATCTTTTTCATTTTATCTCCCTACTCTACTAATCTAACTGGTAATATCATATATTTATAACTATCATCATCAAATGCTTTTATTATTGCAGGACTCATATTATTATTGAATTCAATAATAATATTTTCACTGTCAATTACTTTAAGAACATCTAAAATATATGAGGGATTAAATCCTATTTTTAATTCACTTCCATCATAATTTACTTTAATATTTTCTTCCATTTTTCCGTTTTCTGAATTTGAAATTATTAATAAATTATTATTACTAATTTCAAATTTTATAGATGCTTTTCTACTTTTTAGAGAAAGTAAATAAGCTCTATCTATTGAATATTTAAAATCAGATGTTTTAACTATCATTTTAGATTTAAAATTAGTAGGAATAATTTGATCATAATTAATAAATTCTCCCTCTAACAATCTTGAAATTATCTTAACATTATTATAATTAAATAATACATGTTTATCTGTAAAAAAAATTTCAAGTTCACTATCATCATTTAATATTTTATTTAATTCATTTAATGTCTTACCTGGAATAATTGATAAATTATCAAGTAATGAATCAATTTTAACTTTTTTATAAGATAATCTATAACCATCTAATGATACAAGCGTTAATTCACCATTATTAATTTTAAAAAGAACTCCTGTCAAAACTGGTCTTGCTTCATCTGTTGATATTGAAAAATTAGTTTGCTTAATTATTGTTTTCATTAATTTTGAATTTATTTTATAGATATTATTTTTTTCAATAAAAGGAATTTCAATATATTCTTCTGCTGCTTTACCAACTAAATTAAATTCAATATCATTACAAAAAATATTTACAATATTATCATTATATAAAATATTAATTATATCATTAGGTAATTTATTTATTATTGAAATAAAAAAAGATGCATCAACAACAACAGAACCTTCTTCAATAATATTTGCTTCAATTGTTGTTTCAATACCTAAATTAAGATCATTTCCAGTAATAATTAAATTGTTATCTTTAGCATCTAATAATAATCCTGATAATATAGGCAATGAAGATTTATTAGAAATTGCTTTTGATGATGTATTTAATGCATCTAATAAAATTTGTTTGTTTATTTTAATATTCATGTGGAAAACCTCCTTGTTTTATTTTAAAAATATTATATAAATAAATATAATTAAAATAGTAATAGTAATAGGACCTGTTAATTTGTTAATAAGCCAATAAAACATTTAAATTTAAAGAATATCAATGTTATAAACATGTGCATAACATTGAAGCATTTTTAAAGTTATTAACATGTTTTATATAAATAATTATCAACAAAATTTAATTAACTTATCAACAAAAAATGTTAATAATTATTCGTTTACAATTTCTTTTATAAGATTTTTTATAGTAATAGCAAATTCTGGATTTTCATTTATTTTATTATAGATTTTATCTTTTGCATGAATAACAGTTGTATGATCTCTTCCACCAAATTCTTCTCCAATTTTAGGAAGAGATAAATCGGTTAAATCACGACACAAATACATAGCAATTTGACGTGGAAATGAAATATTTCTTGATCTTCTTTTTGAAACTATTTCTTTTTGTGTAATATCGTAATTTTTACATACAACACTAATAATTAAATCTACAGTTACTTTTTTAGGTTTATTATTAGAAATAATATCTTTTAATGCTTCATTTGATAATTCTACTGATATTTCTTTATTAGTTAATGATGAATAAGCAACAACACGTATCAAAGCACCTTCCAATTCTCTAATATTGGATTTTATTTTAGTAGCAATAAATTCATATACATCATTTGGAATTAATATATTATCTCTTTCAGCTTTTTTTTGAAGTATAGCTATTCTAGTTTCGTAATCAGGAGCTTGAATATCAGTAATTAATCCCCATTCAAATCTAGATCTTAAACGAGCTTCCAAAGTTGGTATCTCCTTTGGTGGTCTATCAGAAGATAAAATTATTTGTTTATTATCTTCATGAAGAGCATTAAAAGTATGGAAAAATTCTTCTTGAGTACGCTCTTTACCAGCAATAAATTGAATATCATCAACTAATAAAATATCAGCTTTTCTATATTTATTTCTAAATTCTACATTTTTATCATCTTTAATTGAATTAATTAAATCATTAGTAAATTTTTCAGAAGTTACATATATAATGTTTGCATTTTTATTTTGATTTTTAACATAATGACCTATTGCATGCATTAAATGAGTTTTACCAAGTCCTACTCCACCATATATAAAAAGTGGATTATATGCATTTGCTGGAGATTCAGCAACAGCTAATGAAGCAGCGTGTGCAAATCGGTTTGAAGTTCCTATTACAAATTCACTAAATATATATTTAGGATTTAATTTTGATTTTTCAGGGAAATCATAATTATCTATTTGTTTTTTAGGTTCTGAGTTTGAGTTTATAGTATTTAATTCTCCAGGTATAACTATTTGAATATTATATTCAATATTAGTAACTTGTTTAACTGCATTTTTAATTAAAATAAGATAACGATCTTCAAGTATCTGTTTATTAAAATCATTTGGTGTTGAAAGAATTAAGTTTTCATTATTAATATTGATTGGTTCAATAGATCCAAGCCAAGTATTAAAACTTACTTCCGTTAATTCATCTTTTATTAAATTAAGTGAATTATTCCAAATTTGTTGTAAATTGTTCATTTTGAAACCTCCATAATATATGTATTAACAGGTTATTAACATAAAAATTAATAACGCATATGTTTATAATTCTAAAAAAACCAATATAAATAAATTTTTTGATGTTAATAAAATTGTTAATAATTAAAAAAAATACAAAAAAAATAATTTATCCCCAGATTATCAAGATAAAATATCAACTAATAAATGACTGTATATGCAAGTTTTACAAAATTATTGTTAATAAATTTGCTATTAATTAACATATTATCCACAAAATCAATTTTTAAATAACTGTGGGTAAAAGTTATTAACATATCAATATTTAATAATATAATATCAAAAAATGAAAAAATTATCAATTTAATTATTTATTTTATCCACAAATAAACAGGTTGTTGATAAAAGTTTGATGAATAAAATAAAATTGCTATGTATACCGCAATGCTTGACATTTATTTTTTGACAATGTATAATAACTTTGCAGTATTATGAAGAAGTGTGCATAAGAGTATATTGAGGAGGAGAAATGCTACCTCAGAGTATTAAAAAAAATGATGAATTTAAGAATATTTATAAAAAGGGTAAAAAAATTGTAAATAAGTATTTTGTTTTTTATTATTTTAAAAATAATTTAGAATATGATAGAATTGGATTTACTGTTAGTAAAAAAGTAGGAAAAGCTGTTACAAGAAACAAAGCAAGAAGAATTTTAAAAGAAATATTTAGACTGAATTTTAAAGAAACTGTTAAAGGTTATGATTTTGTAATTGTTGCGCGAAATATTATGAAAAAAGCAGAATATAAAAAAGTTGATAAAGAATTTAGAAATGTTTATAAAAAATTTAGGAGTAATATAAAATGAAAAAAATATTGATTTTATTAATTAAATTTTATAGAAAATATATTTCACCTTTAAAAGGTCATTCTACATGTAGATTTTATCCAACTTGTTCTCAATATTCATTGGAAGCTGTTGAAAAATATGGTTCAATTAAAGGCAGTTATTTAAGTGCAAAAAGAATTTTAAGATGCAACCCGTTTAACAAAGGTGGATATGATCCACTCAAATAATAGGAGGAATATATGTATTTTTTAGCAAAATTTGTAGGACCCATTTTAGGAACAATTTATAATATTACAAATAGTTATGGAATTTCTATAATTATATTAACGCTTTTAATTAAATTGATATTATTTCCATTATCAATTAAACAAGTTCAATCAACTAATAAAATGACTAAGTTACAGCCAGAAATAAAAAAATTACAAGAAAAGTATAAGAATGATAAAGAAACTTTAAATAAAAAAACAATGGAATTATATTCAGAAAATGGTGCAAATCCACTTTCAGGATGTTTACCTTTATTAATTCAAATGCCAATATTGTTTGGATTATTTGGTGTTTTAAGAGATCCAACATTATATGTATTTCATGGAAATCTTGAGGCTACAAATATTGCAATAAATACAAGTTTTTTATGGTTAAAAAATCTTGACTCACCTGATTTAATTAGCAATGTTTTAACAAGTGGACCTAGTTGGTTATTAGCATTTCCAGGTATTTTTCCAATAATATCTGCTATTTCAACTTATTTTTCAATGAGCATGAGTGGAAGTTCACAACAATCTGGAGCTCAAATGAAAACATTCAGTTTAATGATGCCATTAATGATTTTATATATGGGACAAAAATTTGCGTCTGGTTTAATGTTATATTGGACAGTAAGTAATGTTTTCCAGATAGGTCAACAATTGATAATTACGAAGTTAACTAAGGAGGATTAATAAATGGAAAGTGTTCAAAAAAGCGGAAAAACCGTTGAAGAAGCATTACGGTATGCACTTGCTCGTTTGGGAGTAAATAGAGAAGAAGTTGAAGTTGAAGTTATTCAAGAGCCATCAAAAGGCTTATTAGGTGTTATAGGAAGAAAAGAAGCAATCATAAATGTAACAAAAAAAATTGAGAAACAAATTTTAGCTGTAGATGAAGTGAAAAATATATTAAATAAAATATTATTAAATATGGAAATAGAAGCAGAATTAAAAATTGAGGAAGTTGATAATTGTATTAATGTAGATATTAGTGGTGATGATATGGCACTAGTAATTGGAAGAAGGGGTGAAACTTTAGATTCTTTACAATATTTAGTATCATTAGCAGTTAATAAAGATAAAGAAGAATATGTCAGAATTTTACTTGATGCTGAAGAATATAGAGTTAAAAGGAAGAAAACACTTCAAAATTTGGCTAGAAGACTTGCTAAAAAGGCTAAAACTAAGAAGAGTGATATTGTACTTGAACCTATGAATCCATATGAAAGAAGAATTATTCATTCTACTTTGCAAAATGTTTTTGGTATTAATACAATATCAAGAGGAAAAGACCCATATAGAAAAGTTGTAATTTGTTATAATAATAATCCTAAAAAATAACCCAGTATATTACTGGGTTTTATTAATTAAAAAATGAGGTGATAAAATGGAAGATACTATAGTTGCAATTTCAACACCAAACGGTGAAGGTGCTATTGGAATTATTAGAATGAGCGGAGAAAATTCGTTTGAGGTTATAAATAAAATATTTGTAAATAAATCAAAAAATAATTTAGAAAGCTATAAAAATAGAGAATTAATTTATGGACATATAATGGACGGAGAAAATGTAATTGATGAGGTTTTAGTATCTCTGATGAAATCACCAAATACATATACAACAGAAAACGTAGTAGAAATTAATTGTCATGGTGGAAGTGTTCCAATTAGAAGAATATTAGATTTAATTTTAACTTTTGATGTAAGAATGGCTGATCCAGGAGAATTTACTAAAAGAGCATTTTTAAATGGTAGACTTGATTTATCACAAGCTGAAAGTGTTATGGATTTAATAAGTGCTAAAACACCGAAAGGTTTCGATGTAGCGTATAATCAATTAGAAGGATATTTATCTGTTAAAATCAATACTATTAGAGATAAATTATTGGAATTAATGTCAAAGATAGAAGTAAGTATTGATTATCCAGAAGAAGACATAAAAGATATTACTCATAATGAAATTTTAAATGAACTTAATGAAAATAAAAATATAATTAATAAAATGTTAAAAAATTCTGAAACTGGAAAAATAATAAAAAATGGATTATCTACAGTTATCATAGGTAAACCAAATGTTGGAAAATCATCACTTCTTAATGCATTATTAAAAGAGGCAAAAGCAATTGTTACAAATATTCCTGGTACAACTAGGGATGTAATCGAAGAATATGTAAATATAAATGGAATACCTCTTAAAATAATTGATACTGCAGGAATTAGAGAAACTGATAATGAAATAGAAAAAATTGGAGTTAATAGAAGTAAATCTTTCTTTAATAAAGCAGATCTTGTAATTTTTGTACTTAATAATGCTGAAGAAATATCAAAAGAAGATAGAGAAATAATTCAATATATAGAAGATAAAAAAGTAATTATTGTAATTAATAAAACAGATTTAGAAAGTAAAATAGATTTTAATGAATTAAATGAATTATTAAAAAATAAAATTATGATTAGAACATCAATAACAAATGAACATGGAATTGAAGAAGTTGAAGATGAAATTGCAAAAATGGTTTATAATGGTGATATTAAATCAAGTGAAAATGAATATATTACTAATATTAGACATATTAATTTAATTAAAAAAGCCTTTAATAGTATTAATGCGGCAATTAATGCTACTGAAAGTGCGATAGGATATGATTTTATTGAAGTTGATATTAAAGATGCATACGATTATTTAGGCGAAATAACTGGTGATACAATTGGTGAAGATGTAATCGATAAAATATTTAGTAATTTTTGTTTAGGAAAATAAAAGGAGGTCAATGAATGAATAAAAACTATGATGTTATAGTAGTTGGTGCTGGTCATGCTGGAAGTGAAGCTGCTTTGGCCTCTGCAAGACTTGGTTCAAGAACATTATTAATGACAATTAATTTAAATGCCGTTGCAATGATGCCTTGTAGTCCTTCAATTGGTGGTACTGCAAAAGGGCATTTGGTTAGAGAAATTGATGCTCTTGGTGGCGAAATGGGAAAAGTAATTGATAAAACATATATTCAGAGTAAAATGTTAAATACAAGAAAAGGACCTGCTGTACATTCTTTAAGAGCACAAGCTGATAAAAGTCAGTATCATATTGAAATGAAGAAAGTAATAGAGAATACAGATAATTTATATTTAAAACAAGCAGAAGTAATGGATATCATTATAGAAGATGGAAAAGTTGTTGGAATAATTGATAATTTAAAACAAACTTATAAAGCAAAAGCTGTTATTATTGCATCGGGTACTTATTTAGGTGGAAAAGTATTTATAGGGAAAAACATTTTTATTAGTGGTCCAGATGGACTAAAAGCTTCAACTGAATTATCAAAAAATTTAAAAGCGCATGGATTAAATTTAGTAAGATTTAAAACAGGAACACCAGCTAGAATTAATAGAAGAAGTTTGAATTTTGATAATATGATTTTACAAGTTGGAGATAGCGAAGTAATACCGTTTTCTTTTATGAGTGGAGATATTTCAAAAAAACAAGAACCTTGCTGGTTGACTTATACAAATGAAACAACACATGATATAATACTTAGTAATTTGGATGAAACTGCTTTGTATGGAGGATTAGTAGAAGGTGTAGGCCCGAGATATTGCCCTTCAATAGAAACAAAATTGGAAAGATTTACAGGTAAATCACGACATCAATTATTTATTGAACCAGAAGGTAATTATACAAACGAAATGTATGTTCAAGGAATGAGCACTTCATTACCACTTGATTTACAAATTGAGTTTATGTCATCGATAAAAGGGCTTGAAAACGTTGAAGTTATGCGTCCTGCTTATGCAATTGAATATGATTGTATTAATCCAACTAAAATAGATGCTAAATTAGAGCATAAAAAAGTAGAAAATTTATTTTTTGCTGGTCAAACTAATGGTTCGTCAGGATATGAAGAGGCCGCTGCACAAGGAATAATGGCTGGAATTAATGCACATTTAAAAATAAATAGTAAAGAACCTTTTATTTTAGATAGATCGGAGGCATATATTGGTGTATTGATTGATGATTTAATTACTAAAGGAACAGACGAGCCATATAGAATGATGAGTTCAAGATGCGAATATAGATTGCTTTTAAGACAAGATAATGCTGATTTTAGATTAACTGAGAAATCTTATAATATTGGACTTGCTACAGAAGAAAGATATAATACAATGCTTAATAGAAAAGAAGCTGTTAAAAATGAATTAAATCGATTAAAAGAAGTAATGATTAAGCCTAATGATCTAAATGAATTTCTAGAAAAAAATGATAGTACATCAATTCATTCATCAAAATCACTATATGAATTATTAAAACGACCTGAATTAAATTATGAAAATTTGAGTAATATTGATATTAATAGACCTGAATTATCAAAAGATGTGATATTTCAATGTGAAAATGAAATTAGATATGAAGGTTATATAATTAAACAACTTCAACAAGTTAAAAAATTTAAGAAAATGGAAACTAAAATGATACCAGAAGGTATAGATTATAATGATATTGAAGGATTAAGACTTGAAGCTAGAGAAAAATTAATTGAAATATTGCCAAAATCTTTAGGGCAGGCATCTAGAATTTCAGGTGTTAATCCTGCTGATGTAAATGTAATGTATGTATACATTGAAAAAATAAAAAGAGAAAAAGAAAGTGTTTGATGTTATGAATAATAAAAAAATATTTATAGAAAAAACATTTAAAATGAATATAAATTTAGATAGTGAAAAAGTTAATAAATTTGAAGAATTTATGAATCATATGCTTTTATGGAATGAAAGAGTGAGATTAACCTCTATTACAGATGAAAATGAAATAATTGATAAACATTTTATTGATTCATTAACAGTTGTAAACACAAAATTATTTGATGGTCATAAAAAAGTTATGGATATGGGTACTGGTGGTGGTTTTCCAGGCATACCGCTTAAATTTTATAATGATGAAATTGAATTAACAATGATTGATTCAAGATTAAAAAAAATTGAGTATCTAGAAACTGTTATAGAAAAATTTAATTTAAAAAATACATTTGCACTTCATGGTAGAGCTGAAGATTATGGAAGAGATAATGAATATAGAGAAAAATTTGATGTTGTTGTTTCAAGAGCAGTTGCTGAATTGGCTACTTTAGCGGAATTTTGTCTTCCATTTGTAAGTGTAAATGGATATTTTGTTGCAATGAAAGGTTCAGAAGTAGAAGATGAGTTAAATGATGCAAATAAAGCAATATCTATTTTAGGTGGAAAAGTAGAAAAAATTATGAAGTTTCAATTACCTGATAGTGATTTTAGCAGATCAATTATAGTTATAAAAAAAGTTGAATTAACACCAAAATCTTATCCAAGAACTTCGGGGAAACCAAAAAAGAAACCAATTAAAGGATGATAATGTGGAAAAAATTAACGATATATTATTTATAGATGTAGAAAACATAGTAAGAAATCCTAATCAACCGAGAAATTATTTTGTTGAAAATTCGATAGAGGAATTAGCACAATCTATAAAGGAAGTTGGTGTAATACAGCCAATTAGTGTAAGAAAGAATGGAAAAAATTATGAATTGATACAAGGCGAGAGAAGATTAAGAGCAACTATAAAAGCGGGATTTAAGAAAATACCAACCGTAGTAGTTGATGTTAACGATGAAGAGTCAGCGGTTCTTGCACTCGTAGAAAATATTCAAAGAGAAAATTTAGGTTTTTTAGAAGAAGCTAACGCATATAAATATTTAATTGAAAAATATAGTATTAGTCAGAAAGAATTATCAAGCAAAGTTGGAAAATCACAATCATCTATTTCAAATAAACTTAGAATATTGAAATTAGATGATGAAATAGTTACTAGAATTATTAAAAATAAATTAACTGAAAGACATGCTAGAACATTGTTATTATTAGATAATATAGAAATGCAAAATAGAGTAATCGATAAAATTGTAAAAAACAATTTAAATGTAAAACAAACAGATGTTCTGGTTAAAAATATTTTAGATGAAGTTAGAATTACTAGAAGAAAGAAGAATACTCAATATAAACTTGGAGCTGGAGTATATGTGAACACTATAAGAAAAGCATACAATCAAATCATTGATATTGGAGTAAACGCTGAATTTGAAAGAAATGAAACTGAAAATTATATAGAAGTGAAAATTAGAATACCGAAATAGTCTTAAATGGGCTATTTTTTTTGTAAAAAGTAAAAAAAAATGTGATTTGAAGATATTTTGATGTGATTTACGGGATTATAATGATTTATTTCCAATATTACTTATATTTATTGATAAAACAGTGTATAATAGAAAAAAGGATTAAAAGGAGTAATTATGGGAAAAATACTAAGTATATTTAATCAAAAAGGTGGTGTAGGTAAAACTACTACGGTAATTAATCTGGCAAGTTACTTAAGTAAGCATTCAATGAATGTTTTGATTGTTGATATGGATCCGCAAGCAAATGCAACAAGTGGTATTGGTATAAGAAATAAAAATGAATTAAGTTGTACTGTTTATGAAGCTTTAATGAGCGATAAAGAGATAGTTGAATGTGTATCTGAAACAGAATTTGAGAGTTTAAGCATAATACCTGCGAATATTAATTTAGCAGGAGCAGAAATTGAAATGTCAAGGATGATTAATAGAGATTATTTATTAAAAGATATTATTGATGTAATTAAAGATCAATTTGATTATATTTTAATTGATTGTCCACCATCTCTTAATGTTTTAACAATTAATTCTCTAGCAGCTTCGGATGGTGTTATTATACCAATTCAAAGTGAGTATTATGCATTAGAGGGAGTTAGTGAGTTAATAAATACATGTAAATTAGTTCAGAAACGTATTAATCCTACTTTGAGGATAGAGGGAATTTTAATGACTATGTCTGATAAACGCACAAATTTATCAAAACAAGTTGAAGATGATGTAAGAAATTATTTTGGTGAAATTGTATATGATACGGTTATACCTAGAAATATACGATTAGCAGAGGCTCCTAGTTTTGGAAAACCAATATTTGAATATAGTCCTAATTCAATTGGAGCGATTTCATATAAAAAACTAGCAAGAGAGATTATAAAGGGTGATTAAATGAAAAGCAAAGGTTTAGGAAGAGGGTTAGGAGCATTAATATCAGAAAATAGCACTGATGAAAATGAAAAATTATTATCAATGGATGTTGATAAGATTAAACCAAATAGAAAGCAACCTAGAAAAGAATTTGATAGTCTAAAAATGAATGAGCTAATGAATTCGATACAGCAGTATGGAATAATTCAGCCTATTGTTGTTAGATCTGTTGTTAATGGGTATGAAATAATTGCAGGTGAAAGAAGATGGAGAGCTGCAAAAAATTTAAATATTGGAAGTGTTCCGGTAGTTGTAAGAAAAGCTGATGATGAAACAGTTTCAAAATTAGCGTTAATTGAAAATATTCAAAGAGAAGATTTAAATGAGATAGAGGAAGCTAATGCTTATGCGTTATTAATAGAAGAATATAATCTAACTCAGAAAGAACTTTCAGAAATTGTTGGAAAAAGTAGATCATATATTGCAAATATCTTGAGATTATTAAAGCTTGACGAAAAAATTAAGATTGAGTTGATTAATGGTGAGATAACAAATGGACATGCTCGAGCATTATTATCTTTGGAAAATAAAAAGGATAGATTAAAGATTTTAGAGATAATAATTAAAAGAAATTATTCAGTTAGAAAAACTGAAAGCTTTATTAAAAATTACTTAACTAAAACTGAAAAAGTAGATAAATATGTAAAAACGAATGAAGTAGTTGAGTTTGAAAATAAGCTTACTGATAGGTTTGGAACTAAAGTTAATATAAAGCATAACAATAAATTCAAAGGGAAAATAGAAATAGAGTATTACAATTTAGATGATCTAAATAGAATACTTGAAATCATATAATGTTTCACGTGAAACTCTTCATAAAGAAGAGTTTTTTGTTTCACGTGAAACATTATATTTAAATTAAAGTGATATTGTGTTAAGATAATAATAGAATACTAATATTAATATTAATGTTAATGAGGAGTCTTATGAGAAAAATACTATTTGTTATTAATCCAATTGCTGGGAAAAGGAATGGTAAAATTCTTATCCCAATTATTAAAGAACGCTTTGCAGATTATGATTATGATATTGTAATATCAACAAAAAAATCAATTATTACAGAGTTAGTTCGAAAAAAAATTGAAGAAAAGAATTACAGTGATATCATTGCAGCGGGTGGTGATGGAACGTTAACCGAGGTAATAAATGGAGTTGTTGGGCATAATATTACTATTGGTTTATTGCCAATAGGCTCTGGTAATGATTTTGCAAAAACTCTTAATATTGGAAGTAATATAGATGATGCAATTAACATAATAAAGGGAAATACTCGTCGAAAAGTGTATACTTGTAGTATAAATGATATTACATTTATTAATGTAGTTGGTATTGGGATAGATGCTGAGATACTTAATTATAAGGAAAATAGTAAAATTTTAAAAGGTAAAATAAATTATTTAGTTTCAACTTTAAGAGGGATAATTAACTATTCTCCTACAAAAAAAGATGTATATATAGATAATGAATTAATCAGCAAGAATACGCTATTTATAGCCATTGGTAACGGAAAATATATAGGCAGTGGAATGAAAATTACTCCTTATGCAAATATTGAAAGCCAAGAGTTCAATATTTGTATAGTAGGAAATATAAAAAAACACACACTTGTAAAAAGCCTTACAAAATTATATAAAGGAACACATGGAGAAGTTGATGGAATTGATATGTACTTTGGAAAAAATATAAAAATTGAATTTGAAAGTGAAATTCCAGTTGACGTTGATGGTTCATTGATGAAATTAAAAAAAGTTCATATTAAAAAGAATAAAAAAATGATAAATTTTCTAGTTAAGGAGTAATAATTTATGAATTATGAAAAGTTAGAATTTGATAAAATTGAAAAAACTAAGGACTTATATTTTAATACCGGTTCTTTAAGACGTTATGCATTAAGATCAGAAATTGCAAATTCATGGATTAGATATAATCTATTTAAAAGCAAAAAAATTAAATATATTGATAAGACAGATCGTAAAAATATAAGTGTAAAAGTTTATTTGAAAAAACTAGAAAATGAGATAGAGAAAATGAATTTTAGAATATATTTAGTTGTCGATGATCAAAATATTATAACTTCTTTATACGATGAAAACGAAAAATTTTATTCAACTGGAGCTGAAATATCAAATAAAATAAGAGAAGACTATACTGTATTTAAAAATGAACATATTTCAGATATATTTTTTAATAAATTTACTCATGGAATTAATATAAAAAAGGATGATAAATATTTTATTACTATTGGAATTGAAGGTGATATGGATTATTATTCAATAGATAAAATTAATGCAATTAAAAAAATGACTGACGAAATTTATATAGATGAAAACAATAATGATAAAAATCTTGAATTTCTTGATTATAGAAAAATATGTGAAAATATAAATCTAAATATGCCAGTTTTTATAAAAGGGAAAAGTGGTGTTGGAAAATATTCTCTTGTTAAGTATATTTGGGAAAATTATTATAATGATTATAGTTTAAAAGTGGTTAATTGTTCAAGAATTAAAAATATTGAAAAATATTTTAATGCAAGAAATAAAACAATGTTATACTTTGAAAAACTTGAATTGCTTGAATTCTCTGAGCAAGTAAAATTAGTGAAAATATTGGAGAGTAAACAGGTTTACAATAACAATGATAAATACTGTGATAGCAATAACATTTTTATAATAATATCTATGGATGATTTAATTGATAATTTTAAAAGAAATGATTTGATAAAAGAGAGGTTGTTAACTAGGTTAACAACTAATTCAATTATATTAAAACCACTTATTGAGTATGAAAGAAAATCTGTTATTGAATTCTTTGAATTAAATGTCAACAGTATTGTTTCTGATAATGTTATTGATTTCATTTTAGAATTAAAGTGGAAAAACAACTTCCATGATTTAAAGAAATTAATTGAGATTTTAAATAATAAAAAAACGGATGCTATTATTGAATTAAATGATTTGCCAAGAAGTTTATTTGCGGAAAGCTTTAAAATTACAACGCTTAAAGAGGCTGAAAAAAATTTAATTGAGAGAACAATTTTAGAATACGAAAAAAACATTTCACTTTGTGCTAAATCATTAGGTATTAGTAGAAGTACATTATATAGAAAAATAAATGAGTACCAAATAGTTATTTAAATTGTTGTAAAATGAAAATTCCTAAAATAATACACTTGATAATACGTACTATTTTGAGAAAAATTTATACTAAAAAAAGTGTATTTATTTGATAAAAATACTTTTTTTCAATATATCTTGCATTGTTGATGAAAATTAGTGTAAAATATGGTTAACAGCTAGGAGGATATTATGTATAAACTTAGCGAAATTGCTAAAAAATTTAATTTGGAACGTACTATTCTCATTGAGGCTCTTATTGACAACAAATTGCTTCTTGAAGGTCATACGGCTAAAAAGCTAGGTATAACTTATGTTGATGATCGTGGTATTGAAATATTATATAAGCTGTTATTAAAAAAACAAAATTTCCTTAGTGAAAAAATTTCAGATGAAAATAAGAATGTTTTAGACGAATACAAAGATTTGAATGAAATAGAAATTAAAATTAAGAATGATATTTATAAAATGAAAGAAAAAATATTTGCTTTGGATACTGAAATACAAAAGAAAAATGAATTTCTTATTGATTATCAGGAAAAATTATTAAATGTAAATAAACTGATAGTTAAATATGAAGAAAATTTATTGATTGATGATTTGTAATGAAGGGGTGGATATGTTACGTGTTATTGAAGTTGCAAATAAATTTGGTGTAAGTAAAGTAACAATTTATAAAAAAATAGATAAATTATCTGAGCTTAAGCCTTTTATTGTAAAAAAGCAGAAAATAACATATATCAAAAGTGAAGGAATTGAAATAATTAAAAATGATTTAGCTAAGTTCAAGGATGATAATACAAAATCTGTATTAAATAATAAATGGAATGACGATATTAATAATTTACAGAATTATTATAATTTCTTAGAAAGTCAGAAAAATATCAAACTTAATCAAATTAAAAATAAAAACATTCAAATTGAAAATATAAAGTATTTGATTAAACTAAACAAAAGACGTTTGGAATTGTTAAAAAAACGCTATGGAAATTAGGGGGTTGTAAAAGTGGTTGCTAAAAATATTTTTGAAAAATTAGGATTAATTGAAGCAGTTGAAGAAACAAATGAAGAAAACGAACTTCAAAAGGATGATTTTAATAATTCAGAAGAAGTAATTGATGAATTATTAAACGTAAAAGGAATTGATGAGACTATTATCAAGAGGAAAGAGGAAATAATCGAAAATCAAGATAAAATCGACAAAGATAAAGATGATATTGAGAACAAACTTGATGTTTTGATTGAATCTTATGAAAAGAATAGATTGTTGTCAATTGATGATATCTATAGAAATGCTAGGTTAACATTAGATACTAAAAAATCTATATTCATGGTTGATATTTTAAGTAAAACTTTACCTGAAAACTTACCTACTGATGTTAAAAGAGGAACTGTATTAAGTTTAATGGAAGTTTCTGAATTAAATAAGGATAGTTTATTAAATGATGCTTATCAGAGAATTGATAGTTTAAATACTGTTATGGAAGAGACTGTAGAAACTACAGAAACTATTATTAATAAAAATAATATGACTGTTAGTGAACTTAAAAAAAGAATTTCTGAATTAGAAAAAATTAATGATGAAAGAGTTGAATTTCAAAAGGATCAAAACACTTTAATTGAATATGAAATTCAGAAAGTTATTAATTTGGTGGATTTTGTAAAACCTACAAAATAATTTTGCGTCTGTAGCTCAGTGGATAGAGCAATCGCCTCCTAAGCGATAGGTCGAAGGTTCAACTCCTTTCAGATGCGCCAGGAGAATAAATGAAAAAAATATATATGGAAGAAGCATTAAAAGAAGCTAATAAAGCATTGAAAATTGATGAAGTTCCTATTGGTGCTATTATAGTGAGAGATAATGTAATTATTGGTAGGGGTCATAATTTAAAAGAAAGTTTAAATGACCCCACAATGCATGCTGAAATTATTGCGATAAAAGATGCATGTAAAAATTTGGGGACATGGAGATTGACTGATTGTGATATGTATGTTACAATAGAGCCCTGTGTGATGTGTGCGGGTGCAATATACCAAGCACGTATAAAAAATTTAATTATTGGCTCACCTGATGAAAAAGCGGGTGGAGTTATATCCCTTTATAATATATTATTTGATGAAAGATTGAATCATCAAGTGAAAGTATATTTGGGGATTATGAAAATGGAATGTTCAAATTTAATGAAATCATTCTTTAGCGAATTAAGGAAGAGAAAATAATCTCTTTTTTATATAAATTTGCTGTGCTAAATGGGGGAGTAGCGGCACCTTGTAACCTGCAATCCGCTATAGCAGGGTTGATGTTTATATGAGGTGTGTGGTTGTTTGGTCGGCCCTTGACAAGTGATGTTGAAGATTGGGTCTTGCGCAATAAAAACTTTTGAACCCCGTCAGGTCCGGAAGGAAGCAGCGGTAAGAGAGATCTTTTATGTGCCGTGAGAGTGCCTGGTTTGAGTTAACTATTAAGGTAACGCAAATGATTAAATATCGAGTATAAATGCACAGCTACATATTTTTAAAACTAGCATTTAGCTAGTTTTTTTGTTGTTGTAGAGAGATATCAGTTTATTATAAATAAACAAGTGGTGTGTTTTTGAAAAACATAATGTTTTTAGAAAGGAAGTTAAAATGTCTCATTTAGCTTTATATAGAAAATTTAGACCTCTTGTATTTGATGATGTTGTTGGTCAAGATAATGTTGTTAATACGATTAAAAATCAGGTTTTAAATAATAGTTTTGGACATGCTTATTTGTTTAGTGGTATAAGAGGAACAGGTAAAACTACAATTGCCAAAATATTTGCAAGATCAATTAATTGTTTGAATAAAAAAGATGCAAATCCTTGTAATGAATGTAATATTTGTAAATCAATCTTAAATGGTAGTTCAATTGATATTATTGAAATGGATGCAGCTAGTAATAATGGTGTAGATGATATTAGAGAGATTAATGAAAATGTTATGTTTGCGCCGTCTAATGCAAAATATAAAGTTTATATTATAGATGAGGTTCATATGCTTTCAAAAGGTGCATTTAATGCTCTTTTAAAAACACTTGAAGAGCCACCAGAATATGTAGTGTTTCTTTTGGCAACAACTGAACCAAATAAAATTCCTGATACAATATTATCAAGATGTCAAAGATATGATTTAAAGCGTGTATCAAGTGATGATATATTTAAGAGACTTGTTAAAATTTTAAATGAATTAAATACTGAATATGATATCGAAGCTTTAAATTTAATTATTTCGAAATCTGAAGGTTCGGTTAGAGATAGTTTGAGTATTCTAGATCAATGTCTTTCTTATGAAAATAAATTAAGTTATAATTTGGTTGTTGATATTTTAGGTATTATAGAAATCGAAGTATTAAATGATTTAGTTAAAACAATTACAAATAAAAATGTGAGTAGTGCAATTGAACTTGTAAATGAAACTTTTAATAAAGGAAAAGATATAAAACAATTTGTTGAAAGTATTTTGAATTATTTCAGGAATTTGCTTGTTGTTAAAATGCATTCAAATGCTATAAAATTGATTAATTCATCGGAATTACAATATGATTTTTATAAAGAATATGCTGAAAAAATTGAAATTACTGAAATTTTAAGAATTTTAAATATTTTTATTGAGTTAGAAAAGAATATTAAATGGTCTGCTCATTCGAAAATTTTATTTGAAATGGCAGTTATAAAAATATTTAATAATGAATATGATTTTTCAATTGAAACATTAATTCAAAAAATTAAAAAACTAGAAGATAAAATTAATTTATTGGAACTTGGTAAAATTATAAAAAAAGATAAAGAAGTTAAAGTACCAATTTCACAATCAGTTAAATATGAAACTAGTGAAAGTATAGAGAAATTTATAGAAGAAGGTAGTAAATCAGTCACAGATATAGAAGAAGTTTTATCAAAATGGAATGAAGTTTTAAAGATAATTAAAAAGGTTAGAATAAAAGTGTATGCTTTTTTAATGGAGTCTGAACCAATTGCTGTTTATGGGAACAAAATTACTTTAAAGTTTGATTCCGAGTATAAATTTCATGGCGATAATTTAATGAAAGTTCAAAATAGGACAACTGTTGAAGAAGTTCTTGAAAAAGTTTTTTCAAAAAAATTAACAATTGATGTAACTTATGATAATGTATTAAAGGAAAGTAATAATAAAAAACCTGAAAATGTTGAAGAAGAAATTTCAAACTATTTTTCGGGTTATAATAATCTAATAAACATAGAAGAATAAAATGATTTTAACTAATAATTGTATAATATGAAATGGAGGGTTTACTATGGCTAAAAGAAAAATGCCTGGGAATATGGGAAATATGATGAAACAAGTTCAAAAGATGCAAAAAGATATGATGAAAAAACAAGGTGAATTAGAAAAAAGAGAATATGAAGCGACTGCAGGTGGTGGTGCAATTACTGCTGTTGTTAATGGAAAAAAAGAATTAGTGAAAATTGAACTTAATGAAGAAATTGTAGATCCAGAGGATATTGAAATGTTACAAGATTTAATTATAACATCTGTTAATGCAGCAATGTTAAAAGCAGGAGAAGATTCTGAAAAATCAATGGGTAAATTAACAGGTGGAATGAATATTCCGGGAATGTTTTAATGAATAGTTATGCTGGACCTATTGCTAGATTAATTAATGAATTTTCTAAATTACCAGGAATAGGAAAAAGAACTGCAGAAAGACTTGCTTATTATATTATTGAAACTGATACCGAGGAAGCAGTAAAATTATCGAATGCAATTATTGAAACAAAGGAGAAAATTAAATTTTGTTCAAAATGTTTTAATCTTGCTGAAGATGAATTGTGTGAAATATGTCAAAGTACTAAAAGAGACCGTACTACAATTTGTGTGGTAGAAAGTCCCAAAGATATTATTTCCATTGAAAGAACTAAGGAATATATAGGAATGTTTCATGTTCTTCACGGACATATTTCACCAATGGATGGAATTGGACCGGATGATATTAAATTAAGAGAACTTATTCAGCGGGTAAGAGATGAGAATGTTAAAGAAGTAATTGTTGCTACAAATCCGACTGTAGAAGGTGAAGCGACTTCAATGTATATTTCAAAACTATTAAAATTTTCTGATGCAAAAGTTACAAGATTAGCACATGGAATTCCTATTGGTGGAAATTTAGAATATACTGATGAAATGACACTTACTAAAGCTTTTGAAGGAAGAATTGAGATTTAATTGTATTATTAATAAATTTTATCATTGCCCCTCAGTAAATATTATTAGAGTGGGCATTTTTGTTATTTATAAAACTTTTCCCGGGAAATATAATATTATATTAGATTTTTTATTTAAAATCTAATATAATTAACATTGAAGGAAGTGGACAATATGGAAACTAAAAATATAACTGAGTTATTTTATTATTCTAAATATCCTATATATATTGTCAACGAGAATCATATAGTAACATTTGTTGATAAATATGTTGAAGAAAAATTTCCTAATAGTATTGGGAAAAAATGTTATAAAGCATTTTATAATAATGAAAAGCCCTGTAGTAAGTGTATATGTAGAGTGGTATCTGTTGAAAAAGATATTGTTGCTAGGACAGGAATTAATAAAGAAAACATTTTGGATATTGAGCAAGCTCATATAAAAAAGATTTGTATGCCTATTAAAAACGAATTTGTTGTATTAGAATATGATAATACTGTTGATTCCTTAATGTATGAAGAAACTCAAAATGAATTATTAGCTATAAAAAAAGAATTAAATAATTTTAAAATAAATGAAGATGAAAAAAATGATTATTATATAAATCTTATACATGAATTACAATCATCTCTCATAAACGTTAATAAAATTGTGTTAAACTTAAAAAATAATTATAAAATTTTAGAAAATAATGAGCTGATTGAAAATATTGAAAATTCACTTTCAAGGGGGGAAGCCTCTATAGATAAGTTATTTAAATTCAATGAAATTTCAAGAACAATTAATTTATTAAACATTGAAAAATTCAACTTATTAGATTTGATTAAAAATATTAGAATAAGATATAATCAAACTTCAAAAAATAGAAAAATTAATTTTAGTGTAAATGTTTCAACTAATATAAAAGAAAGTTACTTTGGAGATAGAGAAAAAATTCGTCAAGTAATTGAAAATGTATTAGATAATTCTTTTGATTTTACTGTTGATGGGTTTATTAAAGTCAATATATATGAGATTAAAGAAGAAAATTCGGTATCAACAATAAAAATTTCTGTTAAAGATAGTGGAATTGGTATTCCAAAAGAACAAATTGATTTAATATATAAAAGATACTATAAAATAAGTAATGTTTATTCAAGATCTTTGGGAAGAGCTGGGTTAGGACTTTCTATTACAAAAGATATTATTAATTTAATGAATGGAAAAATTGATATTGAATCAGAAATAGGTGTTGGGACTACAATAGATATAATAATTAAATTGAAAAATACACAAAAAAAGGTAGAGGAAATCAGAAATTATGGTGTCAAAAAGAAAATACTTGTAGTTGGTGTGGAAGAAATATTAAAATATGTTATAAAATTTAAGTTGCATAATGATTATGAAATAGAAAAGGCGATTGATGGAGAAGAAGGATTAATGTTGTATTATAAACATAAACCAGATATTGTACTTATAGATATGATGAGTGATAAAATTAATGGTTTTGATTTTTATGATGAAATTTATAAAAATAATGCTCATAAAGCATCGATAATTGCAACTTCAGATAGAGTTTTGCCGACGGAGAAAGAATATTTAGTTAGCTATGGGTTTGATGATTATATATCAAAACCAATTGATTATAAAATATTGGTGGAAAAATTAAAAAAATTATAAAGGTGAGTTTAATGAAAAAATTTAGATTATTAGCAACGACAGCATTTGGAACTGAAGGAATAACAAAAAAAGAAGTGAAGAAATTAGGATTTGAAAATATTAACGTTGAAAATGGTAAAGTGTTTTTTGACTCCGATAAAGAAGGAATAGTAAAAGCAAATTTATGGCTTAGAACAGCAAGTAAGATTTATTGGGTAATCGGTGAATTTGAAAGTCTTTCTTTTAGTGATTTATATGATAAGGTATATGATTTACCTTGGGAAAAGATATTTAATAAAAACGCAAGTTTTCCAGTTAATGCAAAATCTGTAAAATCAACTCTTTTTAGTTTACCTTCAATTCAATCTATATCTAAAAAAGCAATTGTTGATAAACTTAAGGATAAACTTCATGTTGATGTTCTTGATGAAAGTGAAGAAGAATATGAGATACTTGTTGATGTTTTAAAAGATAAAGTTACCATAAGAATTAACACAACTGGTGAAGGTCTTTTTAAAAGAGGATATAGAATTGAGAAAAATGATGCTCCTATGAGAGAAACTCTTGCGGCTACACTTGTAGATATTTCAAATTGGAATTTTAGAATTCCTTTAGTTGATCCTCTGTGTGGAACAGGAACTATATTAATTGAAGCCGCACTTAAAGGAAAGAATATTGCCCCTGGATTATATAGAAGCTTTGAATTTGAAAAATGGCCTTTTATGAAAGCAGAATTTGTAGAAGAAGAAAGAAATATTGCAAAAAGTCAAATTTCAGAAAATGAATTAATTCTTAGAGGTTATGATATCGATGAAGAAGTAATAGAAATTGCAAAAGCGAATGCTATTAGAGCTGGTGTATCTGAGTATATTAAATTTGAAGTTAGAGATTTAAAGAACTTTGAATCTGATATTAATTATGGTTATATTATATCAAATCCTCCATATGGAGAGAGATTGGGAACATATGATGAAGCTAAATATATTAATGATTTATTAGGAAAAATTTTTATAAAGCTTGATAATTGGTCGATGTATATTTTTACAGCTTTTGAAGAATTTGAAACAGTGTTTACAAAAAAATCAACGAAAAACAGAAAAATGTATAATGGTAAAATAAAGTGCTATTTTTATCAATATTATGGTAAAAGACCTCCGAAAAAAAGACAGTAGGTGTATATGTATAAAGTCAGAAGAAAAGGATACAGTTTTATATCTTTAATATTATTGTTTTTAATAATTTTAGTTGTGTTTAATTTTAAAGACATAGTAAACAGTGTTCAACCTGATTTAAGTTTTGGAAAAACAAAAGTTAATGAAATATTTAGAATGAAAAAAGATAATTTTGAGAATGATAATAGTATTTTTGTTGTCAAAAACGGATTGATTCAGATAAAAGAGAATAAAATGTATTATATTAATAATGAATATGAATCTTTATGGATGAAAGAGATAAATGGAAATGATATTGAAATTTATAGTAGTAATAACTTCATTTATGTTATTGATAGGAATACTGGTGATATTTTCAAAGTGGATTATCAAGGGAACATTGTTTCTCGAAAATACAGTCAAGGAAATTTTTTGAAAATTATATTTTTTAGTGACAGTGAGCTGGTTGTATTAGGTTCTAATTATCATATTTTTAAATATGATGAAGAGTTAAATATATTAAAAGAAGAAAATTTAAATCTTGAGCATATTTTTGATGTTAAATTTTATAATGATAAATATTATATATTAAATATTGAAAATAAAAATGAATTCTTTTTTACAAGGCTTGTTATGCTTAATGAAAATTTTGAATTTATTTCTAATTCGAATATAAATGATGAAATTTTATATGATGTTTTTTTGAATTCTAATTATAAGATGCTAAAAGGAAACAAAAAAATTGTTAAAATTGATGAGCATGATAAAATAGTATGGGAAACAAATTTTAATTATTTGATTAAAAATATTGTATTAGGAGATAGACTATATATAAATTTAATAGATATTCAAGAATCACAAAATGGACAGTATTATAATTTTATTAAAGTGCTAAATAGTGATGGTATTGTAGTTAAAGAAGTTCAATCTCCAATTCAAGGAATCAATAAAATGTTGATTAATGATTCAAAGCTTTATATAATAAATGATAATCAAATATGTGTATTAAATGATGAATTGGAAATAATGTTTTTGAAAGAAATAGAAGAAAATATTATTGATATAAAATTTCTTGAGAATAATAAAATACTTATAGATACTGAAAATAATATTATTATATATCAAATGAAATTGTAATGGAGGAAATATGGAAATTAAAAATATTGTTGATATTATAATAATTGTTTTTATATTGATCAATTTATTTTTAGGGTGGCGAAAAGGGCTTGTTTTATCGATATTCAATTTTTTTGGAATAATCGTAGCTTTTATTGTTGCAAAAAAATATTTTACTATATTTGGAGAATTTCTTATAAATAATGTATATTGGGTAAGTGAATTAAAAAATAATATTGCATTAAGAATTAATGATTCATTTAGTTCAAATACTGAAATTGTTAGTAATATTAATAATGGAACAATTTTAAATAAATTGGATTTACCCGAA
Organism: Peptostreptococcaceae bacterium; assembly: GCA_027064135.1. Taxonomy (GTDB): domain Bacteria; phylum Bacillota; class Clostridia; order Peptostreptococcales; family Acidaminobacteraceae; genus HSG29. The sequence goes on from JAMOQG010000142.1 coordinate 31,334, forward strand.
TATTTAAATAATGGAATAAATCAGATTTTACTTAATCTGGATATTACAAAAATTGATGATGTAAATGTTAAAATGGCAGATGTTATAGTAAAGGTTATAATTAATTTTTTGAGTTTTATTTTACTTTTTATTTTATTGATTTTAGCCATAAAAATTATTGGAATAATATTGAATACGATATTTAAACTTCCAATATTGAAAGGTATAAATCAATTTGGAGGACTTATTGTTGGTTTTATTATTAGCAATATATTTATTTTTGTATTTATGGCTTTAATTGTATTGTTAAATCCAATGAATTTGGATTTTGGTTTAAAGGAAATTATTAATCAATCGCGGATAGGAATGTTTTATTATAATAATAATTTACTTTTTGTGTTAATAAACTACTATTTATAAAAAAGGAGAAAATATGGGATTTGTAAAAATAGATGCTAAGGGACTTGCTTGTCCAAAACCTGTTTTAGAAACAAAGAAAGCGTTAAGTACGCTTACTGAGGAAGGTCTTATAACAATAGTTGATAATGAGATCGCAGTTGAAAATGTAAAAAAATTAGTTGGAAAATTAGGATACGAGTATGAAGTTACGGGAGAAAATGATTATTTTGAAATTAAAATAATAAATGACTTAAAAAATATTGTTATAACTGAAAGCACTAATAATAATATAGTTGATAAAAGCATATTGTTTACAAGTGATAAAATGGGTCGTGGCGATGATGAACTTGGTAGTGTATTAATGTCTGGATATATTTATACTTTAACTGAAATGGAAGAATTACCTAAATATATTATGTTTGTTAACTCTGCGGTTAAATTGACTACTAAAGGCTCAAAATGTATTGATGATATTAAAAAACTTGAAGAAAAAGGTGTTGAGATCCTTTCATGTGGAACATGTCTTGATTTTTTAAAAATTGAGTTAAAAGATTTGGAAGTTGGAAATGTTACAAATATGTATACAATAGTAGATAACACTTTAAATGTTAAAAATACGATAACTATTGGTTAGGAGTGTAAAAATGCCATTAATTTTTGAAGTAGGAGACAAAGTAACATTAAAAAAAGCTCATCCTTGTGGATCAAAAGATTTTGAAATAGTAAGAATGGGTGCAGATTTTAGAATTAAATGTCTAGGTTGTGAAAAAGAATTATGGCTTTCAAGAAGAAAACTTGAAAGAAGGACAAGGAAAATTTATAGAAATGGTGAAAGATTAAAGAAGGCAGATATTGAAAGAGAACAATCTGAAGAGCAATAATAATTATATAAGGGGGCAAAAATGAAATTTGCAAAAAGAATGGACAATGTTAAAGCATCAGCAATAAGAGAAATACTTAAGTTAACAGAAAAACCTAATCTTATTTCTTTTGCAGGTGGTTTACCTGCACCAGAACTTTTTCCAGTTGAACAAATAAGAAATATTACTGGGAAAATATTAGATGAAGAAGGGGAAAAAGCATTACAGTATAGTACAACTGAAGGATATAATCCGCTACGTGAATTGATTGCAGAAAGATTAATTGAAAAAAGTTATATTGAAAATATAACTAAAGAAAATATTCTAATTACAAGTGGCTCTCAGCAAGGATTGAGTTTTTCAGGAAAAATATTTTTAGATAATGACGATATTGTTTTAGTTGAAAGTCCGAGTTATTTAGGTGCAATTAATGCATTTAAAGCTAGTGGTTGTAAATTTATTGAAGTTGAAACAGATGATGATGGTATGCTAATTGAAAGTCTTGAAAATGCAATAAAGGAAAATGATAAAGTAAGAATGATTTATGTCATTCCAGATTTTCAAAATCCAACCGGAAAAACATGGTCTCTTGAAAGAAGAAAAAAGTTACTTGAAATTGCAAATAAATATGATCTTCCTGTTATTGAAGACAATCCATATGGGGAATTAAGATTTGATGGCGAAAGTATTAGACCTTTAAAATCACTTGATACTGAAGGTAGAGTTATTTATTTAGGAACTTTTTCTAAAACATTTTGTCCGGGGTTAAGAATTGGATGGGTTTTAGCAGAAAAAGAAATTCTTGAAAAATATATTTTATTAAAACAAGGGGAGGATTTGCATACAAGTTCATTAGATCAAAGAGAAATTGCAATGTTCCTTAAAGAATATGATTTTGATGCTCATATTGAAACATTAAAAAATGTATATAGAGTGAGAAGAGATCTTATGATGGATTCAATTAAGAAGTATTTTCCTGAAGATAGTAAATATACTTATCCAGAAGGCGGATTATTTACATGGGTTGAACTTCCAGAATATATTGATACTGAAAAAATGATGGTTAAAGCAGTTGAAAAAGGTGTAGCATATGTTCCAGGTGAATCATTTTATCCAAACGGTGGACATAAAAATACAATGAGACTTAATTTTTCGAATATGAATGAAGAAAAAATAGTTGAAGGAATTCAGATGTTAGGGGAAGTAATAAAAGCTGAAATTAAATAAAATTAAAACTTGTAATTTTTATAAATTACTGATACACTATTTCAGTGTGAATGTAGCAATGTGCTACTCTCTGCTCAGAAATGAGCCAATTAGACCATAGGGAGGTGTAGAATGAGAAAATACGAAATAATTTATATTGTAAAAACAACGGTTGACGATGAAAGAAAAGCTGAAATTCTTGAGGAAGCAAAAGGCATAATCGAAACAGCTGGTACTGTTACAGAAGTTGAGGAAATGGGTAAAAGAAGATTAGCTTATGAAATTAAGAAAAATAATGAAGGTTTTTATACTGTAATTAGTTATGAAGCTGAAGTATCTGTTAATCCAATATTGAAGAAAAAATTTAAGCTTAATGAAGATGTAATTAGAGATCTTATTGTAAGAGTAGATAAATAGTATAAAAGGGGGTTTTTATGAATAATGTAAATTTGATTGGAAGACTTACGAGAGACCCTGAATTAAAATATATACCAGGAACTGGAACTGCTGTAGCTAATTTTACTTTAGCAGTTGACAGAGGGCTGTCTAAAGATAAAAAGAAAGAAATGGAACAGCAAGGAAAAGCTACTGCAGATTTTATAAGAACTGTAGTATGGGGAAAACAAGCTGAAAATTGTGCTAATTATCTTGAAAAAGGTAGATTAGTTGCTATTTCTGGATCTATTAGAACAAGCAGCTCAAGAGATGAATCTGGTAATGTTAGTTATTATACAGATGTTAATGCATTTAAAGTTGAATTTTTGGAATGGGGAGATAAGAAAAATAATTCATCAAATTCAGGATATGATAAAGATATTAATCCAAGTGATTTTAGTTCTGTTGAAGATGATGATGATATCCCATTTTAGTATTTAAGGAGAGATTATATGAGTTATAACGCAGGAAGAGGAAAGCCAAAAAAATGTTTTCTTTGCAAAGGCGAAGATGCAACAATTGATTATAAAGATGTTAGAAATTTAAGAAGATATATTTCTGATCGTGGTAAGATTTTACCTCGTAGAGCTACAGGAAACTGTGCTAAGCATCAAAGAGAAATTGCTAGAGCAATTAAGCAAGCTAGAAAAATTGCTTTATTGCCATACATTACTGAATAAAAAAAAGAAGTGGAAAAATCCACTTCTTTTTTATTACTTAGGAAAGTGTAATTAAAATATAATATGTGGGTTATTTTACTAAAAATAAGCTATTGACTTTTATATCTTAGTGAAATATGATAATATAATTGTAAAGATTAAATGGAGTGAGAAATTTGAATATAAAAAATATTATAAGAACAGTTTTAATTATGATTTTACTTTTATTTATTGGTGAATATTTGCCAATACTTAGCACTGTTATTGTTGGGATTCCAGTGAGTTTGTTAGTTTTATATAAAAAAGAAAATTTTAAACCTGTAATTTTATCAATAGGAATTTTTTCTTTTGTGATTTATTTTAGTTTTGGTTTTTTTAATATGTTATTTGTTTTGATATTTACAGTTTTAAATATAAGTGTTTTAATTTATTCTGATAAAAATAAATTAAGTGCACTTATAACACAGATTTTATTGTTTTTAGCTATTTTAATTAGTTTAACATTCACAATATATGTTATTACAACTATTAACGAGACAAGTATATTAGAAATGTTTAAAACTTCTTTGAAAGAAAGCGAAAATATTTTGGCGAGTAATAGTTTGCTTGCTGGCAGCGAATTTAATATTAATGAAGTAATTAATCAAATATTATCAATTATTCCTTTTATGGTTATTTTGTTAAGTTCTATGAATGCCATAGTAATGTATTTTTTAGCAAGATATGTTTTAAAGAAAATGAATTTTGAAGTTTTAGAAATTAATAATTTATCTGATTTTAAATTGCCAATGCATTTTGTATATGGAATTACGTTTATTTTATTTTTATCATATATTGTTGGAGCAATGAATATTGTAAGCTTTAATAGTATTTCATTAAATGTAATTCTAATAATGCTATATATATTTGCATTTCAAGGAGCAGCAGTTTTGTCTTATTTTTTAGATAAGAAAAATGTTGCAAAAATTATTAAGATAACTTTAATTTTGATATTAATGCTTTTTCAAGGAATATTCATTTTAGCGATTGTTGGTTGGTTAGATATGATTTTTAATTTTAGAAGAGTTAAAAAAAGTGAGTGATAAAATGAAAAATAAAAAAAATAAAATATTAGAGTCAAAAAATAAAATTTATTTATGGATTATAGGAGTATTAGATTTTTTAATCTTAGCATATGAGCCTATTTTGGGTATGCTAAGTTTTTTAATTTTAATTTATTTACTTTATTATAATTGGAAAATAAATAGAAATAGAAATAAAAAATGGCAGAATTATATAGAAGAACTTTCAAGTGATATAGATTCTGCAGCGAAATATGCAATATTAAATTTACCGTTTCCATTAACATTATTAGATTTAGATGGAGAAATAAAATGGTATAATTCAAAGTTTACTGAAATGATTGGAAAAAAAGAACTTATTGGTGAAAAGATGGATGTTTTATTTAACAATGTGGTTATTGATGATATAATTCGTGAAAATTGTGAGCAAATAATTAAAAAGAATGGAAAATCATATAGAATATATAACAATATAGTTAGATTGAATTCAGATGATAAAGATAAAATTAATTATATTGTAATGCTTTATTGGATAGATATTACTGAACAAAAGAGATTAGAAATGATTATAGAAGATAAAAAACCAATTATTGCCTCTTTGGAAATTGATAATTATGAAGAGTGTTTAAAAAATGCAACTGATGAGGAGCGGCCTATTTTAATAAGTCAGATTCAAAAAGAAATTAATTTATGGTCATCAAGAATTAATGGTTTTATACAAAAAACTGGAAATGATAAATATACTATTATATTCGAAAAAAAATATTTGAAAAATTTGGAAGCGAAAAAATTTGCAATTTTAGATAGTATTAGAGAAATTAATGAAATTTCTTCAATAAATCCGACATTAAGTATGGGAGTTTCAAGTGATGGTAAAGATTTTCTATCAATAGGGAAATTAGCAAATGATGCTTTGGAATTATCACTTGCTAGAGGTGGAGATCAAGTTTCAGTATATAAAAATGATGATTACAAATTTTACGGTGGTAAAAGTAAAGCAGTTGAAAAAAAGAATAGAATTAAAGCAAGAGTTATTGCGCATGCATTAATACCAATAATTGATGAAAGCTCTAATGTAATTATTATGGGGCATACAAAACCTGATATGGATTGTTACGGAGCGGCAATTGGTATTCATAGTGGAGTACATGGAAGAGGTAAAGAAGCTTTTATCCTTTTAAATGATATAAGTGATGGTATAAGAGATATTCATAGTAAATTTATTGATAATAGTGATTATAAATTTATTTCAAATGATGAAGTAGACGAATTAATAGATGCAAATACATTATTAATCGTTGTTGATACTCATAGACCTTCTTTTACTGAAAATCCCGAATTATTAGATAAAATAAAAAGAGTGGTAATGATAGATCATCATAGAAGAGGTAAAGAGGTTATTGAAAACACCTTATTAACATATCAAGAACCATATGCTTCATCAGCGTGTGAATTAGTTACTGAAGTTTTACAATATTTAAATGAAAAATTAAGTATTAATAAACTTGAAGCAGAGGCTCTTTTAGCTGGTATTTATGTTGATACAAAGAATTTTTCTTTTCAAACTGGAGTAAGAACATTTGAAGTTGCATCATTTTTAAGAAGATTGGATGCAGATACATCAGAAGTTAAGCAATTGTTTCAATATGATTTGGAAAATTATATTAATAAATCATATATTGTAAATAATGCAGAAATTTATTATAATAATATTGCGATTTCTTTATTTGATAAAGACAATTTGGAGGAAAAACAAGTATTGGCAGCACAAGGTGCAGATGAACTTTTAAATATAAGAGGAATTGATGTTTCATTTGTTATAGGTGTTAATAAAGAAGGGATAACTTTTATTTCTGCTAGATCACTAGGTGATATTAGCGTTCAATTGATTATGGAAAAATTTGGCGGTGGTGGTCATTTAACTGTTGCAGGAGCACAAATTAAAGATAAAACAATGCTTGAGATTAAGGAAGATTTATTGGTTATTTTAGAAGAAATGTTTGGCAAGGAGGAATAGAATAGATGAAAGTAATACTTAAAAAATTTGTAAAAGGTACTGGTAAAGCAGGAGAGGTTGTTGAAGTAAGTGAAGGATTTGCAAGAAATTTCTTATTTAGTAGAAATTTAGCTGAAAGAGCAACAGAAGGTAGTATTAGTGAACAAAAACATATTGCTGAAACTAATAAAAAGAAAAATATTGAAAATGAAAAAGATGCTTTAGCAAAAAAAGAAAGAATTGAGAATGTTTCTGTAAATATCAAAACAACTGCAGGAGAAAACGGAAGATTATTTGGTTCTATTACCAAAAATGATATTGTTGATAGATTAAAAGCTGAACATAAAATTGCTATTAAGAAAAAAGATATTGTTATGGAAAATAATATTAAAAGTTTAGGTGAAACAAAAGTAAAAGTTAAATTATATAAAAAAATTAATGCTACTTTGAAAGTAAATGTAAGTAAAGAAAAATAATTGTGAAAATGCCTTATGGCATTTTTTTTGTCTAGAAATCAATCTTTATTAATGGTATAATTGCCATATAAGAATTGAAAGGTGATAAATATGGAAGATATTGGCAGAAGCTTACCACATAGCATTGATGTTGAAGAATCGTTATTGGGAGCTATGATATTAGATATAGAAGCTGTAACTACGGCATCAGAAATTTTAAAGAAAGATGATTTTTATAAAGAAAGTCATAAAATTCTTTTTCAAACGATAATGGATATGTATAAAAATAATGAAACTATAGATACATTACTTTTGAAAACGAAATTAGAAACTTTAGGTATGTTAAATGAAATTGGTGGACTATCATATATTTCAAAATTAACTGATGCTGGAGCATTAACAACAAATGCTTTTCACTATTCAAAAGTTATTGAGGAAAAAGCTATTTTAAGACGATTAATTAGAGCGTCTAGTGAAATAGTTACAAAAGGATATAATTCAGAAAGTGCAGATAAATTACTTGAAGCTGCAGAAAAAAGTATTTTTGATATTTCACAAAAGAAAAACAGAAAAGGTTTTTCACCTATTAATGAAATACTCGAAATTACTTATGATCAAATAGAAGCGCTTGCTGAAGCTGAAGGATCGATAACAGGTTTATCAACAGGATTTTCTCAAATTGATGAAAAAACATCAGGTCTTCAAAAATCTGATTTGCTTTTAATTGCAGCTCGACCTTCTATGGGTAAAACTTCATTAGCGATAAATATATGTCAAAATACAGCTTTAAAAGGTGCAACTGTTGCAATTTTTAGTCTTGAGATGGCTAAAGAACAGCTTGTACAAAGAATGTTATCAACTGAGGCATTAATAAAAGTTGGAGATATTAGAGATGGAAATTTAAATGAAGATGATTGGATATCTCTTTCTAAAGCATCTGCTAATTTAGCTAAAGCAAAAATTTTTATAGATGATACACCAGGAATTAATTTAATGGAAATGCGTGCAAAATCAAGAAGATTAAAAATGAAACATGGTATTGATTTAATAATGATTGATTATTTGCAATTAATGAGCAGTACTGAAGGAAATGAAAGTAGACAACAGGAAATTTCTGCTATATCTAGAGGATTAAAAGCACTAGCTAGAGAGATGGAATGTCCAGTAATGGCATTGTCACAATTATCAAGAGCACCTGAGCAAAGAGCTGATCATAGACCTATTCTTTCAGATTTAAGAGATTCCGGTGCAATAGAACAGGATGCTGATATTGTAATGTTTTTATATCGTGATGACTATTATAATCAAGAATCAGAGGATAAAGGCATTGGAGAACTTATTATTGCAAAACAAAGAAATGGAGAAACAGGAACAATTAAATTAGCATGGCTTGGACAATATACAAAATTTGCAGATATTAGCCGAGAAGATGAGTCACGAAATTATGGTTAAAGTAAGAAAAATGAAATTTGAAGATGTATTAAAAATGAGAGATTTTGCTAAACATGGTGATATTAGATTGCTACATTATAATTTTGAATATGAAACGATAAAAGATTGTAAATTGTGGTATAAAGCTAAAACAAAACTATTTAGAAGATATGCTTTTTCAATATATGATAATAATGTTTTTGTTGGTTATATAACTTTAAAGAATATTAATTGGTTTACAAAAAAAGCAGAAATGGGAATAGTGATGAATCCAGCACATATTTCAAAAGGTATTGGAACGCAGGCAATAAAATTGTATTTAGAAATTGTTTTTAATAAATATAAAATGAAATCAATTTATTTAAAAGTTGCTGATTTTAATATTAGAGCAAGAAAGTGTTATTTGAAAGCTGGGTTTAAAGGTGTTAATGAAGAGTATGAAGAATATGAAGAACAGGAATATTTGATTAATGATTCAAAATACTTAAATTTTGATGATATGATTTACAAGAATGGTATTATTTATACTAAATATCATAAAATGAGAATAAACACGAACTATCAGCTGGAAAAAGAAAAAAACGTACGTTAATTATTGACTTGTTTAGAACTATCTGATAGGATAAACATGTTGTAAAAATTGAAAGAGGTGTTATATGTCAACTTTAGTAATTGTTGGATCTCAATGGGGAGATGAAGGTAAAGGCAAAGTTATTGATTATTTATCAAAAAAAGCAAATGTTGTAGTTAGAGGACAAGGTGGAAATAATGCAGGTCATACAGTGGTTGTTGGTGATAAAAAGTATGCGTTACATTTAATACCATCTGGAATTTTATACAATGACACTGTTAATGTTATTGGAAATGGTGTTGTATTTGATCCAAAAGGATTTTTAGATGAAATAAAAAATTTAACGGAAGCTGGTATTGATGTAAGTAATATTAAAATTTCATCGAGAGCTCATGTTGTAATGCCATATCATAAGGTTATAGATGCTTTGTCAGAAGAAAAAAAAGGCGAAGAAAAGATTGGGACTACTAAAAAAGGTATTGGTCCATGCTATATGGATAAAGTTGAAAGAAGCGGAATTAGAATTTGTGATTTTATAGATGATGAAGTTTTTAAAGAAAAATTAAAAAGACAAGTTGAACATAAAAATATTATTATAAAAGCAGTTTATCAAGGCGAAGAGGTAGATTTTGAAACAATTTATAATGAATATAGTGAATATGCAAAATTGATAGAGAAATATGTTACCGATACAACTGTTGTTGTAAGTGATGCTGTCGAAAGTGATAAAAAAGTATTATTTGAAGGCGCACAAGGAGCATTATTAGATGTTGATTTAGGAACGTACCCATATGTTACATCTTCTCATCCTATCGCAGGTGGATTCACAATAGGTTCAGGCATTGGCCCAAATAAAATCAATCATGTTTTAGGAATTGTAAAAGCGTATACTACAAGAGTTGGAAAAGGACCTTTTGTAACTGAACTTTTTGATAAAACAGGAAATGACATCAGAACAGCTGGTCATGAATTTGGAACAACTACAGGAAGACCAAGAAGATGTGGATGGTTAGATATTGTTTTAATAAATTATTCAAAAAGAATAAATGGAATTACTTCAATTTCATTAATGCTTTTAGATGTTTTAACTGGATTCGAAAAATTAAAAATTTGTACTGGATATAAATATGGAGAAGAAGTTATTACAAATTATCCGGCAAGTTTAAAAGTTTTAGATAAATGTGAACCTATTTATGAGGAATTAGAAGGTTGGACTGAAGATCTTACTCAAATAGAAAAATTTGAAGATTTACCAGAAAACGCAAAAAAATATGTTAAAAGAATTGAAGAGTTAACAAAACTTCCGGTTACTATAGTTTCAATAGGACCTAAAAGAAAACAAACAATAATTAGAGAAGAAGTATTCTAAATAAAAAAAGTTATAAATCGTATTGATTTATAACTTTTTATTTTTTTGTTTGATTTATGATTCCCACCTTAAATCAGGGCCATAAAATGATAACATTTCATAATTTCCAAATAATCTTGAAGAAATTCTATCTGAATATTTCTCTTTGATTTGAATTGGTGATAGATTTGTTGATATTATAGTTTTTTTATTCTGATTAAGTCTTGTATTTATAATATTGAAAATTTCTACATTAGTAAAAGTATTTATGAATTCAGTTCCTAAATCATCAATTATTAATAAATCTGAACTGAAAAGCATTTGATAATTTTCATCTTTATTTGAAAAATTATTTTTATTAAATCTTGCATTTTCAATAATTTCTATTAATTTAAATGCAGTTTGATAAATTACAAGATGACCTTTATTTATTAAAGAATTAGCAATACAATTACATAAATATGTTTTCCCTTGTCCAGTTGGTCCGTAGAAGAGTAAATTTTTCACTTTACTTGAGTTAAATGATGTAGCAAATGATTCGGTTTTTGATAAAATTTCTCGAATGTTTTCTTTTTGACTTTTCTTACGCCCTTCTATTGCTTTATCTGAAAAAATATTTAAATTAAAATTTTTAAAATTTTCATTATCTAATTTATGTTGAAGATTAGACATTTCATAATAGTTGCTGATAATTTTTTGCTTAAGACATTTACATCTTTTACCATTTTTTAAAAATCCAGTATCTTTACATAGATTACAATCATATTTTATAGTTAAATAATCAAGTGGAATATTATTTTCTGTTAAAATAAATGCTTTTTCTTTTTTTAATTCACCAATAAATGTTTTAAGTTTACTAATTTCATCTTCTATATTGATTGGATTTCTTAATATTAATTTATTAGTTTTTAAGGAGTGCATTTTAATTTCTTTGTCTATGATTTCAAGCCTTGGGATTTTTCTATAAAGAGCTTTCTTTTTATCTTTAAGAATGCTTTTTTTAAAATCTAATTTTTCCTGATAGTTAACAAGTATTTTATTAATATTTTCTTTTTTCATTAGACCACTATTCCTTAATTCCTAATTTTTTTTCAAGTTCATCATTTGTGTACTCTTTTTTACTTGTTTGAAAAGCATGAAATGCATTTTTATTTTTTTTATTTATTTTTTTAGTTTGTTTTTGATCATTAAATAATTTACTTATAGTTGTAATGTTTTTCTCGTATGCTGTGTTAATTATACTATCTGCATAATTCATATTGAAATTTGATGTTTTTTTAGTTGCTTCTGTTATAATTTTTATAATGAAATCCTTATCAAGTTTATAAGTATCAACCCATTTATCTATTAATTCTATATCACCGGAAGTAGCAAAAGGTTTGTTATAGCCCACTGTTTTGTAAATTTTCGAGTAAAATTTATGTCTGTCTGTATTTTTATTGAAATGATTTTCTAAATCTTTATAAGTAACTATTCCTTCATCATACCAATTTCTAATAATTGCAGAAATGTAGTTTATGTTTTTATTTTTTTTCTTTTCAACAGAATAATAGAATGCCTGTATAATAACTTTGTGATCCATATTATAGCGTTCAATTAAATTTAGTATTTTTATTTTCTCTGGTGGTTGAAGTTCTCTTCTAACAATTTCATTTAACTCTCTAAACATTTTTCTAATTTCATTGTTATCTTGCATTTCTAATAAAACATCTGTATTACGTGTATATTTAACTTCGTCTGAAACAGGTTTAGTTTTAGTTGAAAAATTATTATCTATATAAAGTTGTCTTAAAGAGAAAAATTCAACGTCAAAATCAAATTTGTCATCATTCTTTGGATGTATTTTAATAATCCCCTTTTTTTTCCAGAAATCCCAAGCGTTTATAACATCCTCTAGTGGGATATTTAAATGTTTTGAAATTGTTCTATTTGTTACATCAATGCCATCAGTAGCATATTTATAACCAATTAAATATACTTTTACAAAAGTTCCATTTGCCGTAGGCATAAAATCATTTATAAAAATATTTTCTATAGCTATTTCTCCTAAATCTAAATTCACTATTTGTTTAAAAAATCCCATGATAACCTCCATTTGAAAATATATTCTAATTATATCATTAATGAAGTTGGATTTCTACCAAACGAATATTATATTTGAGGTTTAAATATTAAATGTAAGAAAACTAAATTGTTAGAAAAAGCTTTTTTTTAAGAAATCCCTTTAAATACTAGCTTAAGTTGTGATATAATAACTTTGGTATTTAGAAAATATGAAAATCAAAAGGGAGCTTTTATGAAAGAAAGAATAACAGATTATATTGCTTGGTTTATAGCGAAGTTAATTAAGCCTGTTTACCAAAACAGAGAAGCAATTATGTCAAAAAAAATTATTATAATTTTTGCGTCAATCTTTACAATTATTGTATTGGGTGTTAGTTTTGCAAATAGTGGGAAAACACAAAATTCTTTAGCAGAAAATGATATAGAATTAAAAACTGTTGAAGTTCAGCAAATTGAAACCGTTGAACCTATAGCAAAAGATACTTATAAAAATTCTCTTAAAACTAAAAGCGATTATAAATATATGGATATAGATGAAATTGATTCAGCAATGATTTCAGCATATGCAATTAAAATTAATAATGAAGATAAAGTTTATCTAAAAACTGAACAAGATGCACAGAACGTTTTATATGATTTAAAGAAAATATATATATCTGATGATGAAAATACAGAAATCGTTAAAATTTATTTTGATGAAAATATTGAAATAGAAAAAGTATATTTAAATGTGATTGATTTAGAAAATATAAGAACAGTTGAAGATGCTTTAAATTTAATTGTTAAAGGAACTGATGAAGAGAGAAAACATAAAATTAAAAGAGGTGAAAATTTTTGGGTACTTGCAGATGATTATAAAATATCTGTAAATGATTTAATTAAAGCTAATCCAGAAGTTGTGCCAGAAAGACTTCAAATTGGTCAAGAAGTAAGTTTAATTGTACCTGAACCATTAATAAATGTATGTACAGTTGAGAATGTAACATATAATGAAAAAATCAAATATGATGTTGTATATGAAGATAATGCAAATTTGTATAAAGATGAATATAGAGTAAAATTAAGAGGTGCTTACGGAACAAAAGAAATTGAAGCAGAATTAGTAAAAAAAGATGGACGTGAACTAGGTAAAGTTGTATTAAATGAAGAAATAATTTCCGAACCAATAACAAAAGTAGTGTATAAAGGAACAAAAAATCCGCCGCCTTCAATTGGTACAGGAGTTTTTAGTAAACCTTTAAGTCGAGGTACAATTACTTCAGGCTATGGAATGAGATTTCATCCTGTCTATAGAACATATAGAATGCACACTGGCGTTGATATTGCAGCTCCAAAAGGGACACCTGTATTAGCTTCGGATGGTGGAAAAGTTATTTTTGCTGGATGGAAAACAGGTTATGGTAACTGTGTTGTAATAGATCATGGAGCTAATTTAACTTCAATGTATGGACATTTAAGTTCTATTAGTGTAAAAGTAGGACAGAAAGTATATAAAGGGAAAACTATTGGTGGAGTCGGTTCAACTGGAACATCAACTGGTAACCATTTACATTTTGAAATCAGAAAATTAGGTAATGATATAAATCCGAATAAGTATATTAATTTATATAAGTATTATTAAAATAATGTGAGTCTTAAGACTCACTTTTTTTCAAGGAGGTAATTATGAATAAAAAGATTTTAGTTGTTGATGATGAAGAAGCAATATTAGAGATAATTAAATTTAATTTAGTTAAAGAGGGATATTCTGTTGCTGTTGCTAGAGATGGAGATGAAGCTTTAACAAAAGCATATACTGTCGAACCAGATTTAGTACTTCTTGATATTATGCTTCCTAAAATGAATGGTTTTAAAGTTTGTGAAAAAATTAGAGAAAGCTATAATATGCCAATAATTATGTTGACAGCTAAAGAAGAGGAAGCTGATAAAGTTTTAGGTCTTGAATTAGGGGCTGACGATTATATGACAAAACCTTTTGGTGTAAGAGAATTGCTTGCTAGAGTAAAAGCTAATTTAAGAAGGCTTGATTTAAATGTTGAAAATGATACTGAAGAAGATGTAATTATAAAATCTGGTGATCTATATATTAATTTTGATAAATATGAAGTTAAGAAAAATTCAGAATTGATTGAACTTACTTTAAGAGAATTTGAGCTTTTAAAATATTTAGCAGCTAAGCCAAATCAAATTTTTTCAAGAGAAAAATTATTGAAAGAAGTTTGGGGATATGAATATTATGGTGATATTAGAACTGTTGATGTTACTGTAAGAAGATTAAGGGAGAAAATAGAAGACGAATCATCTTCTCCTAATTATGTCATAACAAAACGTGGAGTAGGATATTACTTTAAGAAAGGAAAGTAAATGTTTAATAGTATTAAATGGAGATTTACAATAATATATTTTATTTTGATATTTATTGCATTAACATTTTCTGGAATTTTTATTGTGCAGGCTTTCGAAGAATATAATTTATCAAGTGTAGAAAAAAGGCTTGATGATTTAACAGATGTTATACTCTCAGAAATTGAAAATTTAAATGATTTAAATCCTAAAAGTGTTCAAAAAATTATTTCTAATTATAAGGAATTAGGGTTTGATGAAGAAATATATATGATAAATAATGAAGATGTAATAATAGCAACAAGCACCGAAAATATTAATAAAAATGCATCAGATTTATTAGATTTACAACTTTTAATATCAGCTAAAAATGAAGAAACAAGAACTGCTATTGCTGCTATTAAAAATTATGATATTAGAACAATGGATAGATCATTGCCGGTTTATATTAATGGCAAATTAAGTGGTATACTGTTTATAAGATATAATTTAAATGAAATTTATTTAACGTTAAGTAAAACTACAATGATTATAGTTAAAGCTATTGTTATTGCGACAGCATTTACAATAGTAATATGCTTTATTATAGCTAGAACTATCTCGGAACCAATTGAAGATATTTCGAAGAAAGCACTTTTAATGAGTAATGGTGATTTTAGTAATAGAGTTGAAGTGAAATCAAATGATGAAATTGGAGATTTAGCAACTACTTTTAACTTACTTACTGATAAACTACAATTTAATATTAACGAAGTTTTTAAAGAAAAAAATAAAATGGAAACTATTATAGAATATATGAACGATGGTTTGATTGCAGTTGATTTGAATAAAAACATTATTCATATGAATTCGAGAGCACGTCATTTTTTGAATATTGATAATTGTGATGTTATGCTTGATTGTATTAATGAAATACTTGATATTGATTCTATTATTAATAATAATGAATTAATTGGAATAAAAAATGTTAAAATTGATCAAAATATTTTTAAAGTTGATTATTTGCCTTTTAAAGATGAAGAGGAAAACGAAATAGGACTTGTTTTTGTTATTAGTGATATTACGGAAAGTGAAAAATTAGAAAAGATGAGAAAAGATTTTGTTGCTAATGTTTCACATGAATTAAAAACGCCATTGACAAGTATTAAAAGTTATTCTGAAACATTAGTAAATGATGATTATGATAAGGAAATTACTAAAAAGTTTTTAAATGTGATTAATACTGAAGCTGATAGAATGGCAAGACTTGTAAAAGATTTGCTTAAACTTTCTAATTTTGATGCGTCTTTTGATAATGTTGATATTAAAGAATGTGATTGGGTGGTTTTAATAGAAAACGTTTTATTGAAGCTTAAACCTATTTATCAAGTTAAAGATCAACAAGTGGACTTTACTAATTTTGTAAATGATTCGTTAGGAAAGTTTGATTACGATAAAATGGAACAAGTTATTATTAATATTTTATCCAATGCAATTAAGTATACTGAGGAAAAAGGTAAAATAATTATTAACTTAAAAAATGATTTGGAATATTTTATAGTCGAAATTATTGATGATGGAATCGGAATACCTGATGAAGATCTTGATAATATATTTAATCGGTTTTATAGAGTGGATAAAGCACGAAGCAGAAAATTAGGTGGTACTGGTTTAGGGTTAGCAATAGCAAAAGAAATTGTGGAAATGCATAATGGAAAATTGATTATTAAATCAAAACTCGATATTGGCACAAAAGCAACATTATTTGTTCCCAAAAATGTGAAGTTGTAATTTTCTCTTAAATTTCTTGTAACGTAATTGTAATAATAATGTATTATAATATATTATAGGAAGCGTAGGAGGAAGTTATGAAATTTTTTGGAAAAACAATTTTAGTAGTTATAATGATAATGCTAAGTTCAATATTTGCTTTTGCAGATGTTGCAGAATTTGATTATGAACTTAACGATTATTTGGAAATAATAAATCCATCTTTTGATGAATCTGGAGATATCGTTGTTAAAAATAATTTGTTTTTAAGTATGAATATAAAACAGGATGCGGATTTATATTTAACTTTAAAAAAATATGTACCAGTAATGGATGAAATGTATTTTGATAAAATTATTGATGGAGAAATAGATAGAAATGAATTTGTTGAAAATGTAGCAAATAGAGTTCTTGAGATTAATAAGACGGATGATATTGATGAGATTAATGAAAATGATGAGTTGTTTGAGGAAAAACTTTTAAATGAAAAAGAAGAAATAATTGCTATAATTAATAGGTATTTTGATGAATATATTATTAAGAAAGAAATTGATCAAAAACTTGTTAACAGTGCAAAAGAAATGAATATGTTTGACGAAGAAAATTTAGCTTTTATTGAAGAATATAATTCAATAAGAGATGAATATCTTAGAGTTTTAGATTCTTTTAATAAAGCTAAAGATGAATATATTGAATTGTTTAAAATTAAAATTCTTGATAAGGATCTAATTGTACCGGTAGGTGTTATGCCGTATTATGAAAAAACTATAGAAAACATAACTCCTGGGAAATATGAAATGTGTATTGAACTTGTTAATGATAACAATGAAGTTTATTTATTAAATGAATCAGAATTTAATATCAAAAAAGAAAAAGAAGTGATTTTAGTTGAGCCAAATATAGAAACAATTCAATCTGAAATAAGTGAACAGATGGAGCTGATACAACCATCAATTAATACTTATGATTTGGAGGAATAATGAAATATAAGGAATTAGTAAAATCCATAGTTTTAGTTTTATTATTTTTTACTAGTTTGTTGCTGTCTAGCCAAATATTTTTTAAAACCAATGCAGTAAGTAAAAGTGAAAGTAATAATAATGTTGTTTGGATTAATAAAAAATTAAATATTAAAGATTATTTTTGCCCTCAAAGTTATTTTGTTAATTTTGGGGGTAGTTTACATACAGTGTTATATAATTCAGATGAAAAAAAGGAAATTACAGAAATTATTTCTAATTATTTTTTACAAATAGATGATTTAAGTTCAATAATCGAAATAGATTATGCTGTATGGCAAAATGCAATTGAGAAAAAAGGTGTTGGTTTTAAACTTAATTTCGAAATGGAATTAGATGATATTATTTCAATATATAAAAATGATGATGTTGATTTTCAAGAAGACTTTCCGGTTTCTCAAATAAGTCTTGATATTAATGGTGATATTTATTTAAGAAATAAAGATAAATATTATATGTCAAAAACTAATATAGGGAAATGCGAAAAACTTGATTTTTTAATAAATGAAATACAAGATTCTTATTTAGAATATAGAAGTGTAGAAAAAATGTATTCACTTAAAAAAATCCTTCAAGGTGATGATGATTTTAAATTAAATGATGAATTGATACCTATTATGAAAATTGTAGATATTCCGATAATTGAAGTAGTAGATGAAGTGGATATAACAGATGAGGAAAATATGGCTATTAAAAATTACGCTACTAGAATTTTAGGTGAAAATTTTATTAGAAAAGTATATGATTACGAAGGATCAATAATATATATGACTGGATATGGAGAAAAAGCATTAAAAATTGATAATAATGGCTATTTTGAATATCATGAAAAAATAATTGAAAATGAAGAAGAATTAACTTTTCTTGAAGGTTTTAAAAAAAGCATAGATGCTCTTTCAACAATAAATAGCCTTCCAAGTAATATTTATATTTCAAATTATTATAAATATAATGCATCAGGAAATGAAATTACAAGATATGAATTTAATTATTCGTATGGTGGATATGAAGTTTTATTAGATAACGAAGAATCAAGTGCATTTATTGTTGAATATAATGGATCTCAGTTAATTTCAATTAAAAGAAAATATAAAAAATTTATTAGTTCAATAAATGTAAATAAAATATGGGAAAGTGCACTTTTAATTAATGTTGTAATTGATAAAAATTATGATGTAATAGTTAGAAATTATTTAAGAGATAATAAAATTGATGTATATTCTGAAACTAGCCAGTATGTATATGAAGTGTTGCAGAATATAAAAACTTTAGAAATTAAATATTATTTAAAAAATATTGATAATGAAGAAAAATTGGTGCCGGTATGGAAGTTTGAAATAGGAAATAGAATATATTTCATTAATATTTACGATGGAATCATTGTTTCTAGTATTAATCAAGAGGTGGATAATGGATTGGAAAAAAACTAAAACAATACTTATTTTGGCTCTTGCTTTAATGAATATATTTTTAATTGTTATATTTTTAAATAATAATGATAATTATCAACATAATTTAAGTGATGAATTAATGAAAGTATTAGAAACAAAAGGTATATTATTTGAGAAAAAAGATTATGAATTCCCAAATAATTTAAAAAGAATATATGTTGATTATAATGAATATAATAAAGAAAGTGTTGCTAGAAGATTTTTAGGAAATAGTTATATGAAAAGTAATGAAGTATATTTAAATAAAGATTATTATTTTGATATTACTGAGGATAATACTTTAACATTTACTAAAAGAGGAGTATCTTTGGGGGAAAATAAAACTACTATAGATAATAGTATTCTTATTGCTAATGAATTCATTGAATCTGTAGGGTTTCTTAATGATAGTGTTAAACTTGTTGGATCAAAGTTTGTAAATGATAATATTGTTCTAAGTTATAGAAAAGTAGTTGATGATAGATTTATTGAAAAATCATATATGACAATAGAGATATTTAATGATCAAATTGTTAATTTTGAACGAAAGTGGTTAAGTCACAATATTGTTGATACTGGTAAGAATAATATTATTTCATTTGAAAATGCCCTTTATAAATTTGAAAGTAAACTGAAAGGAAAAACAGATATTGTTGTTAAAAATGTTGAATTAGGATATGTTCTTGAAAATGATATTTTTATTCAAAATATTCAGTCGGGAGAGGCCTTTCCATATTATAAGTTTTATTTAGATAATGGAGATGAAATATATATAGAAGCAATAAAGAATTAAAAAGGAGAAATATGAAATTTGAATTTTGTTCACTTGCAAGCGGAAGTAAAGGTAATTCACAATATATTGCAACAAATAACTTTGCATTATTAGTGGATGCAGGTATGAGTGGTAAATATATTGAGAATGCATTAAAAAAAATAGATAGGAGTTTCGAAAAAATTCAAGCTCTTTTAGTTACTCATGAACATAGCGATCATATAAATGGTGTGGGTGTTTTAATGCGTAGATATAAACTTCCGTTATATGTTAATGAAAAAACATGGGAAGGTATGAAAAATAAAATAGGAAAAATCGATGTTGAAAAAGTTCATATTATAAAAAATGATGAATGCTTTAAACTTGGTGGCATTAAAATAAAACCATATCAAATATCACATGATGCAAATGATCCAGTTGGTTTTGTTTTTGAGTATAAAAATAAAAAAATATCAATAGCAACAGATCTTGGTCATGCGCCAGAACAAGTAATTGAAAAAATAAAAGACACTGATTTATTGTTTATTGAATCAAATCACGATATTGAAATGCTTAAATCTGGAAGATATCCATATTATTTAAAAAGAAGAGTTTTAAGTATGGAAGGACATCTTTCGAATGATGAAGCGGGAAGAATTGCTAAAGAAGTTGTTAGACATGGTAGAGTTAAAAATATACTTTTAGCACATTTAAGTAGAGAAAACAATTTTCCTGAACTTGCATATGAAACTGTAAAAACAGTTTTGAAAGATTCTAATATAGAAGTTGGAGAAGATGTAGATTTATATATGACATATCGTGAAGATACAACTAAGTTATTTGATGTATAGGAGTGATTAAAATAAAGATAACAATAATAAGTGCTGGGAAAGTAAAAGAAAAATATTTTTTAAGTGCAATAGATGAATATGTAAAAAGATTAAGTAGATATACTAAAATGGAGTTTATTTCATTAAAGCAAGGACATACTACTCAGGAAATGAGTGAAAAAGATATTCTTAATGTTAAAGAAGATGAAGGATTAAGAATGCTTGATAGGGTTAATGAAAGAGAGTATGTAATTGCACTTGATTTAAAAGGAACAGAACTCACTTCTGAAAAATTTTCAGATAAAATTCAAAATTTAAGAGTTACAGGAAAATCAAATATTACATTTATTATTGGTGGATCTCATGGATTAAGCGAAAAAGTTTTAAAAAGAGCTAATTATAAAATTTGTTTTTCAAAAATGACATTTCCTCATAAATTAATGAAAGTAATTTTAGTTGAACAAATATATAGAGCATTTAAAATTATAAGTAATGAACCCTATCATAAATAACTACTATTAATTAGTGAACTTTGGTTAAATAATGGTTGAATCTGTTAAGAGTTCATTAATTGAGGAAAGGGGATAAAATGCGAAATATTGGTATGATTGTTGCAGTTGAAATAGAAGCTGTTCTTAAAGAGTATGGAGAAGCAATAAGAGTGATTGAGGAGAGTGGTTACTTAATCCATCAATACAAATTAGATGATAATAATTTATATGTAATTCATAGTGGAGCTGGAGAAATTGCAGCAGCAATGACAACGCAGTTTTTAATTACAAAGTTTAATACTGATTTAATTGTGAATTTTGGTGTTGCTGGTGGGTTGAATGGAAAAATGAAATTATCAAAAACATGTATTGTAGAAAAAATAGTTCACTATGATTTTGATACATCAGAAGCTGATAATTGCGAGCCTTGTAGATACTTAGATTATCCTTCGGTATTTATACCGACAACTAAAGAACTAGTAAAAAAAGCAACTACAATTGTACCAACGCTTTCAAGTGTCATATGCGCTTCGGGAGATAAATTCATTGCAGATGAAAATAAAAAAATCGAGCTAAACAAACTATATAATGCAGATATTTGTGAAATGGAAGCAGCTGGTATAGTTCTGACATGTAACAAAAATGATGTCTCATGTATATTAATTAAGACTGTTTCAGATGCTGTTTCTGGAGGTGTTGAGGAATTTAAGAAATCATTTGATGAATCTGCAAGAATATGTATTGATATTACGAACCAAATTGTTAGTAATATCTAGTAATTGGAATTGTATAAGTAAAAAATGAAATACCATTTAAATAAGGAGTAAATTTATATGAATCAGAGTTATGATCCGTTATTTGTAGAACATTTTGTTTATGGTGGAGCAGGAATTATAATATTTTTGCTAAATTTAATATTTCTTTTTAGAGCATACTCATATATATCAAGAGAAATCGCAATGGGCAATGGGAAAGGTATTAAAGATATAATGTATTATATTTTTAATATAGTTAAAGGAAGTAAATTAGTAATTATTGCAAATGTTTTTTATAAAGCGATAGGGTTTTTACCTAAAGTACATCCGGTGCTTAGTTTAGCTTCAATGATATTAACATTGTTTGTTATGAGGGATGAATTTTATAGCAATTAAAAATAAACCGATACAATCACCTAGAAGGTATAAAAAAGGTGATTTTTTGATGCGAAAAATGTATTAATTTTTAAAAAAATTAAGTGCACCATTTGTTGCTAAATTTTGCATTAGTTTACTAATATCTCGTAGTGGAATATTCATATCATTCTTTATCCAGAAAATTATAGTTGCTACTTGAGCAGATGATATATACTCTAAAGCATATTCATTTAAATGGCTGTTTCTTAAAGTAGTATTTTCATATTTTTCAATTAAGGATTTTTTGAGTTCTTTCTTCATTATTTCTTCAAGATTTGATTTTCCTTTCATACAAAGAAGAACTTTAAAATATTTTATATTAGATTTATAGAATTCTATATTTGGAAGTGCATTTTCAATAATTTCATTATTAAATAATGCATTAACTGTATAAAAGGCAATTGATTTACTTATATTGTGAAATTTTGATTCGATTTTTTCAAGTAAATCATATATATCTAAATAATGTAAATAAAAAGTTCCTCGATTTAAACCTGCAAGATCCGTAATCATTTTAATACTTATTTTTTCTATTGGCTTATTTTCATATATTTCAATAAATGCATCTATTATTTTTTTTTCGATTTTATTAGTTGTTTCTAATATCGATATCTCATTATAATAATTTTTCATTAGTATTCTCCTCGTTTACAATTTAATAGACAAATTCAACAATATTGTTTATTCACTTTAGTATCAAAGTGGCATATAATATCTTATATCAACACGTTGTTGATTGCAATTAATGATTTGAAAGTTTAAAATTTTGGAGGTTATATGAAAAATAATTATATTGAATGGGTAAAAGATAATTGGCAAAAATCAGCAATATTGGTTTTAGTTTATGTTTTAATAACTGTAGTACCGCTGTATTCAAAATTAAATTTAATTGATTTTATGTTATTATTAGCATTTCCGTTATATTTAGTTCACGAAATAGAGGAATATATTTTGCCTGGTGGATTTTCAGAATTTTTTAATGAAAATCTACTTAAAGTAAATATTAATAATAAAATTTTACCAATAGATAGAGAAGTTATATTTTGGATAAATTTGATTTATATATGGCTTACAATTCCAGTGTTTTCTGGATTAGGATTTATAAATATAAAATTTGCAGCGTGGATTCCTTATTTCTTTATCTTTCAGGGTCTTTCACATTTAGGGATGGGAATAGTAGGTAAAAAGATTTTAAATGCAGGAATTAGATCATCATTTATTTTGCATATTCCATACTCAATTATTATGATTAATTTATTAATAGCTAATGGTGTTTTTACAAATCCGTATATAAATATATATATGGTAATTGGATTTTTATTTAATGGTTCATTACCTTTATTTGCAAAATTTATAGTTATGCCGAGATACCATAAACTTTTAAATGAAGAAAAAAATAAGAAAATATAAATCCAGCATAATAGAATTATATTAAAAAAATTTTATTAATTCTATTATGTTAGAATAAAGGATTGACCGATATAGTTTGAAATGATATAATTCTAATATAATAGAACAACAAAGATATAATCCGATTTAATTCTAGCGTAATAGAATTAATGGAGGAGGGTGTATGAAAAGTAGAGAATTATATATAGATCAATTAATTAAATATGTTGATACTCCAGTTATAAAGATTATAACTGGTATTAGACGTTGCGGAAAATCGTATTTATTAAAATTATTATTTAACTATCTTATAAGTCAAGGTGTTTTTGAAAAGCAAATAATTAAAATTGATTTTGAATCTATTCAATATGAATCATATAAAGATTATAAATCTTTATATAATTATGTTATTGAAAAAGCAGCTGATAATAATTTAAAAAAATATATACTTATTGATGAAATACAAGAGGTTTTTGAATGGGAAAAAGCAATTAGGTCATTTAAGGTGGATATAGATTGTGATATTTATTTGACCGGTTCTAATGCTCATTTATTATCTAGTGAATTAGCTACATATCTGTCTGGTAGATATGTAGAACTTGAATTATTTCCATTATCATTTAATGAATTTATTGATTTTTACGAAGTTGCGGAAAATAATCAGATAGACGTAGAAAATGCATTTAATGAATATTTAAAATATGGAGGATTTCCAGGATTATACCATATGCCTAAAGAAGATGATCTGAAAACTCAATATATAACTGGAATATATAATTCTGTTGTGCTTAAAGATGTTGTACAAAGAAATAAAATTAGAGACGTAGAATTATTAGAGAGAATTTTAATTTATATTATGGATAATATTGGTCAGATTTTTAGTGCTAAAAAGATTGCTGATTATCTTAAAAATCAAGGAAGAAAAGTAGGAATAGAATCTGTTTATAGTTATATTTATGCATTAGAGAGTGCAATGATACTATATCCAGCTAAACGTTACGATATAAAAGGTAAGAAGATACTTGATAGAATGGAAAAATATTTCATTGCTGATTTAGGTATTCGATATAGTATACTTGGTTATAAACAAGACGATATATCACAACTGCTTGAAAATATTGTTTTTCTTGAATTAAAGAGGCATGGTTATAAGGTATATGTAGGAAAAGAGGTTGATCGAGAGATTGATTTTATAGCTATACGAAAAGGTGAGAAAATCTATTTACAAGTAACGTACTTATTAGCATCTGATCAAGTGATTGAAAGAGAATTTACACCTTTAATGAATGTCCGTGATAATTATAGGAAAATTGTTATTTCAATGGATCGTATGTTAATTGCAAATAGAGAGGGAATAGAGTGGATGAATCTAATTGAATTTATTAGAACAATTAAATAATTATAATACTTGTTTTGTGTCAATTGTATTACAAGTTTACATTTGTATTTCATTCTTTTAAAATTTGTTATTTCAGTTTATAATGTAATAAAGGTGAATGACAGGTGGTAGAATATGGAAGTAATTAGTATTATAATGATGATAGTTTTATATTTATTGCTCAACGTAAAAATTGATTCGACAATTTAAATAATATGTAGCATATATAATGTATATTTGTATTTGCTTCAATTTTATGGTATAATATACCATATGCTTTGAAGAGGAGAGTGATTTCGTTGGCTAATAAAGAGTCGCTAATGGAAATAAAGAAATATATTGAGAAACATATTGGTGAAGAAGTTTCATTAATAACAGACAGAGGAAAAAGAAAAATGCAAACAAGAACAGGTGTTGTTATGAGTGTGTTTAGAAATATTTTCACTGTTGAAATTAACGAAAATTTTGGAAACACTAGAACGGCATCTTTTAGTTATTCTGATGTACTTACTCAAGACGTTGAGTTTATAATTAACGAAAATCAAGAGAATTTACTTATTGAAGAAGTAAATGTTTTATAAGAAAATACCTTAAGGGTATTTTTTTTGTTATAGATGAACTATAGACAAAGATATAGGCAGACCTATTTAAAAAAGTTGAAAAAATTTTTTAAATAAATATGCAAATTTATGAAAACGTTTGCTTGTCAAAGCATTAACAAGTGTGTTAATATACACACTGTTTATAAATATACAATGTATGAATATTCATTATTTTAAAAAATATGCATTGCTAAAGAAACGTTGAAAAATAGAAGCTTGTACATAGTTTCAAAATGATATATAATCATTGCAATGGAGTGTATAATGTTAAAAGCAATTGCAAATTAGAGAGAGGTGGAAGATGGTTGACAAAAAAGGTTTGTTAATTAATTCAGAAATTGGGAAACTTAAGAAAGTACTAATGCACCGACCTGGAAAAGAAATTGAAAATTTAACACCAGAATTAATGGAAAGATTATTATTTGATGATATTCCTTTTCTAGAAATGGCACGAAAAGAGCATGATGATTTTGCAAATTTACTAAGATCTAAAGGTGTAGAAGTTTTATATTTGAAAGATTTAGTAGTTGAATCACTTAAAGATTTAAATGTAAAAAAACAATTTATTATTGAGTTTATTGAAGGAACGAAAACAGATAGTAAAAATATGAAAAAAGCTTTAGAAGAGTATTTTTTATCGTTTGATGATACAGGTGAAATGATTGATGAAATGATACAAGGAGTTAGGTCTGATACAGTTACTATATCTAAAAGGGATACATTAAGTGATTATACTAATGATGATGAGCAATTTGTTGCTGATCCTATGCCAAATCTATATTTTATAAGAGATCCATTTTCTACAATTGCAAATGGGGTAGCTGTAAGTCATATGAAAAGTATGGTTAGACGTAGAGAGAGCATTTTTACAAATTATATTTTGAACTATCATCCTGATTTTAGAGATGAAGAAATTTCAAAATGGTATGATCCTAAAGACCAATTCATTTTAGAGGGTGGAGATATTGCTGTTTTAAGCGAAGAAGTTGTGGTAGTTGGTATTTCAAAGCGTACAGAACCTGAAGCTATTGATGTATTAGCAAAAAGATTATTAAAAGATAAAAATAGTATCAATACTATATTAGTATTTGAACTTCCAAAAGGAAGACAATTTTTACATTTAGATACTGTTTTTACTATGATAGATAAAGAAGTGTTTTTAATTGATCCAGATATAGAAGGTGCTTTAAAAATATATTCAATACAAAAAGATTCAAAAGATAATATGATTTTTACTGAGGAACGATTGACTTTGGAAAGAATATTATCAAAGTATTTAAAATTAAAATATGTTGAATTAATAAGATGTGGCGGTTATAGAGGGATAGATGCTGCGCGGGAACAATGGAGTAATGCTACGAATGCATTAGCTATTGGGCCAGGTAAAGTAATAGCAAATGCTAGAAATCATGTAACAAACGATTTGTTAAAAAGAAAAGGAATATCTGTTGATATTATTTCATCTTCCGAATTATCAAGAGGCCATGGTGGGCCGAGATGTATGGTATTACCATTAGTAAGAGAATAGCTTAGTAGAAGATAATGGAGGTGTTATGATAATGACTGATTCAAATGGATTATTAGTAAATTCTGAAATTGGAAGATTAAAAAAAGTTTTACTTCATAGACCTGGTAAGGAAGTTGAAAATTTAACGCCAGATTTAATGGATAGATTATTATTTGATGATATACCTTATTTAAAAGTTGCTCAAGAAGAACATGATGCTTTTGCTCAAACTTTTAGAGATTGTGGCGTAGAAGTATATTATTTAGAAGTGCTAGCGGCTGAAGCTTTAGAAGATGAAGAAATACGAACTAAATTTATTAAACAATTTATTGATGAAACTCGTGTTAAAAGTTTAGGCAGAAAGAAAGCTTTAACAAAATATTTTGAAAGCTTTGACTCAACAAAAGAATTAGTAGATAAAATGATTGCTGGAGTGAGGAAAGAGGAAATAGGACCGTATATAAAAGATTCTTTAGGTGATTATGTACATGATGATTATTATTTTGTAACTGATCCAATGCCAAATTTATATTTTACAAGAGACCCTTTTGCAACAATCGGAACTGGAATATCATTAAATAAAATGAGAACGGTTACTCGTTGTAGAGAGACTATATTTGCAGATTATATATTTAGATATCATCCTGATTTTAAAAAAATGGATATTCCAAGATGGTATGATAGAGATTATGATAGTGCAATAGAAGGTGGAGATGAGTTAATAATAAGTCCGAAAGTTCTTGCTATTGGAATATCTCAAAGAACCGATGCAAAGTCTATTGATAAATTAGCAAAAAATATTTTTAATGGAAATCAATCTTTTGAAACAATTTTAGCTTTTGATATTCCAAAGACGCGTGCATTTATGCATTTAGATACTGTATTTACTATGGTAGATTATGATAAATTTACAATTCATCCTGAAATTGAAGGACCATTAACTGTTTATTCAATTAAAAAAGGTGAAGATGGTGAATTAGTATATAAAGAAGAAACAATGGAATTAGATAAATTATTAGCTAAATATTTAGAGTTAGATAATGTAGATCTTATTAGATGCGGTGGGAAACGTGGTATAGATGCTTCAAGAGAACAATGGAATGATGGTTCAAATACATTAGCAATTTCTCCTGGTGAAGTTATTGTATATTCTAGAAACCATATTACAAATCAATTATTAAGAGATAAGGGCATTAAGTTACATGTGATACCATCGTCTGAGTTATCAAGGGGTCGTGGTGGTCCAAGATGTATGTCTATGCCACTTGAAAGAGAAAGTCTATAATAAAAATTTAAATAAATAAAAAAATTAGGATAATTTTATAAGGAGGAAAGAAATGGCAATTAATTTGAGAGGAAGAAGTTTTTTAACATTAAAGGATTTTACACCACAGGAAATAAATTATTTATTAGATTTATCTGCTGATTTAAAAGCAAAAAAAAGAGCAGGAATTAAAGGTAATTTAATGGAAAGAAAGAATATTGTATTATTATTTGAAAAATCATCAACTAGAACTAGATGTGCTTTTGAAGTAGGAGCTCTTGATGAAGGCGCAAATGTAACTTTTTTAACTAATAGTCAAATGGGTAAAAAAGAAACAGTTGCAGATACTGCTAGAGTTTTAGGTAGATTTTATGATGGAATTGAATTTAGAGGGTTTAAACAAAGTGATGTTGAAGCATTAGCTGAGTTTTCAGGAGTTCCAGTTTGGAACGGTTTAACTGATTTATATCACCCAACTCAAATATTAGCAGATATGTTAACAATTAAAGAGCATATAGCTAAACCATTAAATAAATCAAAATTTGTATTTGTTGGAGATGCTAGAAACAATATGGGTAATTCATTAATGATTGGTGCTGCAAAATTAGGAATGCACTTTGTTGCTTTAGCTCCTAAAGAATTATGGCCTGAAGAAGAATTGGTTAATGAAATGAAAGAAGTTGCAAAAGCAACGGGTGCTGTAATTGAAATAACTGATAACATTGATGATGCTGTAATTAATGCAGATGCAATTTATACCGATGTTTGGGTTTCAATGGGAGAAGAACATTTATTTGAGGAAAGAATTAATTTATTAAAAGATTATCAAGTAAATGCTGAAATGATGGCTAAGACTGGAAATGATGATACATTATTTATGCACTGTTTACCAGCATTCCATAATGATGAGACATTAGTTGGACAAGATATTAAAGCAAAATTTGGTTTAGATGCAATGGAAGTTTCAGATGAAGTATTCGAAGGAAAAAATTCTGTAGTATTTGATGAAGCTGAAAATAGAATGCATACAATAAAAGCTGTAATGGTTGCAACAATTGGCAACTTATAGGAGGAATCAATGAAAAATAAAATAGTAGTAGCTTTAGGAGGAAATGCATTAGGAAAAACTCCTGAAGAACAATTATCATTAGTTAAAAATACTGCAAAACCTATTGTAGATTTAATTCAACATGGTCATGAAGTCATTTTGGCTCATGGTAATGGACCTCAAGTTGGTATGATAAACTTGGCTATGGAAAATTCTGCAACGAATGGTGGTGGGACTCCTGAAATGCCTTTCCCTGAATGTGGTGCAATGAGTCAGGGATATATTGGATATCATTTACAAAATGCAATTAGAGAAGAATTGCTTAATAGAGGTATGAGTAATCCTGTAGCAACAGTTGTAACTCAAGTATTAGTAGATAAAGACGATCAAGCTTTTACAAATCCAACAAAACCAATTGGAAGTTTCTACACAAAAGAAGAGGCTGATAAATTAATTGAAGAAAAAGGGTTTGATATGGTTGAAGATTCAGGAAGAGGATATAGAAGAGTAGTTCCCTCTCCAATCCCTATTGATGTAATTGAAAAAGAAACAGTAAAAGCGTTGGTTAAAGCAGGAAATGTAGTAATAACTGTTGGTGGAGGTGGAATTCCAGTAATTGAGGAAGGAAACTCATTAGTGGGTGTTCCTGCAGTAATAGATAAAGATTTTGCTAGTGCTAAAATTGCTGAAATCCTTGATGCAGATTATTTAATCATTTTAACAGCTGTTGAAAAAGTTGCAATTAACTTTGGAAAAGAAAATGAAGAATGGTTAAGTGAAATGAATATTGAAGAGGCAAACAAATATATTGAAGAAGGTCAATTTGCACCAGGTTCAATGCTTCCTAAAGTAAAAGCATGTATGGAATTTGCAAATTCTAAAAAAGGAAGAAAAGCTCTTATTACTTCTTTAGATAAAGCTGAAGAAGGTATTGAGGGAAAAACTGGAACTATCATTATTCAAAAATAATTATATAAAATCTAATATTATTTAAGAATAACTAAATAAAATCTAGCTGAAAATGCTAGATTTTTTAATGTTTTTGTAGAGAGACATATATAAAAAATTCTTTCAGAATATTTTTAGATAAAGAGAGACATATATAAAAAATTCTTTCAGAATATTTTTAGATAAAGTATTATTGTATAAAATCCAATAATACTTTATAATGTTAATATACTGTATAATGTATAAAGTATTATTGAGGTGACTATGGAAAAAATAGTAAGAAAAGCTAGAGCAAAAATAAACTTATCTTTGGATATTATCGGAAAAAGAGATGATGGATATCATGAAGTTGATATGATTATGCAAGAAATAGATTTATATGATTTATTAACTTTTGAAAAAATCAATGATAATGAAATTGTAATAGAATGTAATAATAGATATGTTCCAGAAGATTCTAGAAATATTGTCTATAAAGCTATAGTTGGAGTCAATAAATATTTAAATATTGAAAATCGTGGTATTAAAATTATTATAGAAAAAAACATTCCAGTTGCGGCTGGTCTTGGTGGTGGCTCATCAAATGCAGCTACAGCAATTGAAGCGTATAATGAATTATATACTTTGAATTTAAAAAAAGAAGAAATGATGGAAATTGGTAAAACAGTTGGAGCTGATGTACCGTTTTTTTTTGAAGGTGGGTGTTGTCGAGCAAGAGGAATTGGTGAAATATTGACTCCTATAAAAGGTTTAGAAAATGGGTGGATAGTAATATGTAAACCGAATATTGCTGTTTCAACAAAAGAGGTTTATAAGGCTTTGAATTATCCAATGATTTTATCACATCCGGATGTAGATGGAATGGTTGAAGCTCTTGAGAAAAAAGATTTATTAATGGTTTCAAAAAAATTAGAAAATGTTTTAGAACAAGTTACTTTAAGAAAATATAAAATTGTTGAAAGTATAAAAGAGAAAATTTCTAATTCAAATGCTACTGGAGTTCTGATGAGTGGTAGTGGACCTACTGTATTTGGATTGTTTAAAGATTACAAAAGTGGAAATAAAATGTATAAGAAGTTAAGTAATATTTATAGCGAAACATATTTGACAAAAGGATTTAATGGAGGAACTTATGAATAGTATTGAAAATTATAAACCGTTGGGTAATATTGTCTATGATAGTTTAAAAGAGTCTATATTGAATGGTTCATTAAAACCTGGTGAAAGACTTATGGAAAGTAAAATTGCTGATGATTTGGGAGTTAGCAGGACTCCAGTAAGGGAAGCTATTAGAAAACTTGAAAAAGAAAAATATGTAAAAATGGTTCCAAGAAAAGGTGCTTATGTTGAAGATTTAACAAAAGAGGATATTTTGGAAGTAATAGAAATAAGAGTTGTTTTGGAAGGACTTGCTGCAGAATTAGCTGCCCAAAATATAACTGACGAAATGAAAGAAAAAATGAAAGAAAATGTAAGAAAATTTAATCTTGCATCATTAGAAGTTGATAGAAAAGAGCTTATTGTATTAGACGAAATTTTTCACAATATGATATATGTTGCTTCGGGAAATAAGAAATTAAATGAAATTGTAAAAGAACTTCAAGATCAATTTCAGAGATTTAGATTAAGTTATTTTAATGAATTTGATAGTTATAATAGATTGACAGATTCACACAATAAACTTTTTAATGCAATTGCAAATGGTAATTCTAATGAAGCAAAAAAATATGCAATAGCGCATATTAAAGAGATTAAAAAGAATTTAATTGAATGGAAAACTGAGCATGAGCAATAGTAAAAAAAAATTGAGAATAAGTTCTGAAATTATAAAAGACGGTGAAAAAGATAGTATTGAATTTTTTACTGAAGCAAAATATTATGAAAAAAATAATAAGAAATACTTTTCGTATAAAGAGGGTGAATTGACTGGAATGGAAGGTAGTACCACAATGCTGACTATTGATGGGGATAAATTAATAATTAATAGATATGGAACTAATAAATCTAAAATGTCTTTTATTTTAAATGAAAAAACATATACTAATTATATAACTCCGTATGGAAAATTCGAAATGGAAATAATAACTAATTCATTACTTTTGGATTTAAGTAATAACTATATTGAAATAGAATATTTTTTAGTAGTTAAAGGATTATCTGAAAGTAATAATAAATTAATAATTGAAATAAAATAAAAGCCTATGATAAAATACATAGGCTTTTTTAAAATTATTTTTCAACTTTTACAGAGTGTTTGAATCTATAACCCATACCTCTAATAGTTTCAATATACATTGATAGATTTTTTGCATAAAGTTTTTTACGTAATGTTGATATGTGTAAGTCTACAGTTCTTGATTCAAAATTTGCATTCTTAGGCCATACCGCGTTCATTAATTCTTTTCTATCAAAAATTTTCAAAGGATTTTTCATGAACAGAATTAATAAATGATATTCTTTATTTGTTAATTTAATAAGTTCATCATCAATGTAAGTAGTTCTGTTCATTAAATCAACTTCAAGATTTTCGCTTTTCAAGAATTTGATTGGTACATTTTTAAGTTTTTCAGCTCTATCAATTGAAACTTGAATTCTCATTAAAAATTCGTTATTTCTTATTGGTTTGCTGATATAATCATCAGCTCCTTCTTTTAAGGATTCTACTACTAAATGTTCTGTATCTCTAGCTGATATCATTATAACTGGAACGTTCTTTGTTCTGTGGTTAATTTTTAATTCTTCTAAAATTTCGATTCCATCAATATCTGGTAGAAGTACGTCTAAAATAATACATTTAATTTCTTCGTAACTAGCTTTAATGTGTTTTCTCATTTCCGAGTAGTTTTCTGCAGTTAATACTTTGTAATCTGAATCTTCTAAAACTTTCTTTAACTTTTTTAATAATATGATATCGTCATCAATTAATAAAATTGTATTCATAAATTAACACCACCTTTACACTAAGTATACACGCGTTATCATTAAATTACAAATTTTTTCTTTGCAATTTTAAGCAAATCAGTGTAAAATATGCTATAAAGATGAAAATTCGGCACTTGGCCGAAAATTAGGCGGTGAAATGGTGTGAATCAAATTTTTAATAGAAAGAATATGAAAATTATATTTAATCATATTGATGATGGGATACAAATTGTCAATACTAAAGGAGAACTTGTATTTTGTAATAGAAAATCTGCTATTATTGATGATATCAATATACCAGATAGTTTAGGAAAACATATTACAAACATTTATCCTAATTTAACTAAAAAAAATTCAACCCTTCTAAAAGTATTAGAAAAAGGTGTACCAATTACAGATAATGAACAAAATTATTTAACTTATAAAGGAAAAAAAATTTGTACTATTAATTCAACTTTTCCAATAATGGATAATGATTATTTAATTGGAGCAGTGGAAATATCAAAGAATATTACTGATGTAAAAGCATTAAGCAATAAAGTTGTTGATTTGCAGAGTATTGTGCAAGGTAAAAAGGATGTAAAGAATGAGAAAATGAAATTATTTGATTTTGATGATATAATTTCAAATGATGAAGAGGTCATTCGCGCAAAAGATTTAGCTAAAAGAGTAGCAAATGTTGATATTAACGTACTTGTATATGGTAATACTGGTACAGGAAAAGAATTATTAGTACAATCTATGCACCTTAGATCTAAAAGAAGTAATAATGCATTTATTGCTCAAAACTGTGCTGCACTACCAGCAAATCTTCTTGAAGGAATTTTATTTGGTACAACAAAAGGTAGTTTTACGGGAGCAATTGATAGACCAGGTCTTTTTGAATTAGCGGATAAAGGAACTTTATTCCTTGATGAAGTTAATTCTATGTCATTTGAACTTCAAGCAAAATTATTAAGAGTGTTGCAAAATGGCTATATTAGAAGAATTGGTGGAACTGATGTTAGAAAAGTTGATGTAAGAGTAATTGCGGCTATGAATAAAGAGCCAATGGAAGAAGTAAAAAATAATCATTTAAGAGTTGATTTATATTATAGATTAAATACAATTTCAATTAAAATGACTGATTTGAAAGATAGAAAAGGTGATGTTGAACTTCTTACTAAAACTTTTATTAAAAAATTTAATGATAAGTTTTATAGAAATATAAATGGAATTACTGAAAATGCATTAGAAATTTTAAATGATTATTGTTGGCCTGGAAATGTAAGAGAGCTTGAAAATATAATAGAGGGAATAATAAGTATTACAGACAATGATAAAATTACAGCAAATGATTTGCCTAAATCGCTATTAAATAAAGTCCAAGAAAGAACTAAAATAGAGAAGATTGATGGTGGTATTGACTTAAAGAATGCAATAAATAAATTTGAAAAAGAATATATTTTAAATGCACTTGAAGAAACACAGTGGAATATTACTAAAGCTTCAAAGTTATTAAGTATTCCAAGGCAGACTTTGCAATATAAATTAAAAAAATATAAAATCTAAAATATAGTGCCTAAAATTAGGCGCTATTTTTTTAGCGTTATTTTATTACAGTAATGAAATATTGAATGAAATCTTTGGAATAGCCAGTTTTATTAGAAATTAAAGAAATTATTATTTTAAAAATTAAAATATGAAAAGGTTTTCCGAATGGAACAAATATTGCATATATAAAAACTAGTGAAATTAATTTATATTTATGGAGGAGAAAAAATGAAAAAAGGATGTAAATTCGGTACACACAGAACACTTGAACCAAAAGGTGGCTTGCCACAACCAGCACAGAAAATTGACAATACAATGGAAATTTATGATAACGAAATACTAATTGATGTAAAAACATTAAACATTGATTCAGCAAGTTTTACTCAAATTGAAAAACAAGCTGAAGGTGATGTTGAAAAGATTAAAGAAATAATGTTAGGTATTATAGATTCTAGAGGAAAACATCATAATCCTGTAACTGGATCTGGCGGAATGTTAATTGGTGAAGTTAAAGAAATTGGACCAGTGTTAGAAGGAAAAACTCCTTTAAAAGTTGGAGATAGAATTGCTACTTTAGTATCTTTATCATTAACTCCTTTAAAAGTTGATAAAATTTTAGAAGTTAGAAAAGATATTGATCAAGTTGACGTAGAAGGACAGGCAATATTATTTGAAAGTGGAATTTATGCAAAATTACCAGATGATATGCCAGAAAATTTAGCTCTTTCTGTATTAGACGTAGCAGGTGCTCCTGCTCAAACAAGAAAACTTGTTAAAGAGGGAGATATAGTAACTGTTATTGGTGGAACGGGAAAATCAGGAATGCTTTGTTTATATGAAGCAAAAAAAGCTGTTGGACCAAATGGTAAAGTTATTTGTGTTGGACATTCTCAAAAATCATTAGATGTTGTAAAATCTGTTAATTTAGCTGATGAATATGTTTTAGCAAGTGCTACTGAACCAATTGATGTTATGAATGCAATTGATAAAGCTACAGATGGAAAAATGTCAGATGTTACTATTAACTGTGTAAATATACCTGATACAGAAATGTCATGTATTCTATCTACTAATCCTGAAGGCGTTATTTATTTCTTCTCAATGGCTACTAGTTTCACTAAAGCAGCTCTTGGAGCTGAAGGTGTAGGCATGGATACAAATATGATTATTGGTAATGGTTATGCTAAAAATCATGCTGAAATTGCATTAGATATTATGAGAGAAGATAAAGATTTAAGAGATCTATACGAGCGATTATACGCATAATAAGGAGGAGTTAGAAATGAGAAAATTCACTGATGTAAAAATGTGGGAAAATGTTACTCAAGCTGAGTGGGACGATTGGAAATGGCAAATTAAGAACAGAATCGATACTGTTGAAAGATTAAAAGAAGTTGTAAATTTAACTGAAACAGAAGAAGAAGGTATTAGAGAATCTTTAAAACAATTAAAAATGGGAATTACTCCATACTATGCATTACTAATGGATAAAGATGATCCGAATTGTCCAGTTAGAAAACAAGCTGTTCCAACAATATTAGAAACACATATTGCTAAATCAGATATGCTTGATCCATTACATGAAGATGCAGATTCACCTGTGGCAGGACTTACTCATAGATATCCAGATAGAGTATTATTCTTAGTAACTGATAAATGTTCAATGTATTGTAGACATTGTACTAGAAGAAGATTTGCAGGACAAAATGATCAACAAGCTCCTACAGATCAAATAGATAAGTGTATTGAATATATTGAAAATACTCCAGTTGTTAGAGATGTATTATTATCAGGTGGAGATGCATTACTTATAAGTGATGAAAGATTAGAATATATTTTAAAAAGATTAACAGCGATAGAGCATGTTGAAGTTGTTAGAATTGGTTCAAGAGTACCAGTAGTTATGCCACAAAGAATTACACCTGCATTAGTTGAAATGTTGAAAAAATACCATCCAGTATGGTTAAATACTCATTTTAATCACTCAAAAGAGATTACACCTGAATCAACTAAAGCTTGTGAATTATTAGCAAATGCTGGAGTTCCTTTAGGAAATCAATCGGTTCTTTTAAGAGGAATTAATGATAATGTTCATGTAATGAAAAAATTAGTTCAAAAATTAGTTCAAATTAGAGTTAGACCATATTATATTTATCAATGTGATTTATCTCAAGGAATTGAACATTTTAGAACTCCTGTATCTAAAGGTATTGAAATAATCGAGGGTTTAAGAGGCCATACTTCAGGATTCTGTGTTCCTACATTTGTTGTAGATGCACCAGGTGGTGGAGGTAAAATTCCAGTAATGCCTCAATATATGATTTCTCAAGGATCTAATAGAGTTGTTCTTAGAAACTTTGAAGGTGTTGTTACTACTTATACAGAGCCAGACGGATATTATGAAGAAAAACTTGAAGATGAAAATGCTGATAAGAATTTAATTGGTGTTGCAGGATTATTAAAAGGTAATCAGGTTGCATTAGAACTTAAAAATTTAGCACGTGAGAAAAGAACTCATAAAGAATAAGTAGGAGACCTATGGAATTAATTGATTTAATTAAAAATAAGTACAGTATAATATCAGTTGTTGGGATGGAAAAAAACGTTGGGAAAACAGTTGTTCTAAATGAAATTTTAGAACAAGTTGAATATGAAAATATGGTTGTTGCAATCACATCTATTGGTAGAGATGGAGAAAGCAAAGATATAATAACTGCAACAGATAAACCACTAATTTATATTACTGAAGGAACTATTTTTGCAACGCTTGAACTTTATATTGAACAGGCAGATATCGAAATAGAAATTCTTGAAATAACTGATAGAGTTACATCCATGGGCAGGATTATTATTGGTAAGGCAAAGCAAGATGGATATATTCAAATTGCAGGTCCTTCAAGTAATAAAGGAATAAAAACTGTTTCAAAAAAGATGTTAGATTATGGTGCTAACTTGGTTATTGTAGATGGAGCTTTAAATAGAGTTTCATCTGCATCACCAGCTATAACAGAAGCAACTATTCTTTCTACTGGTGCAGTGCTTGATAGAGATATGAAAAAAGTAGTAAGTAAAACTTATCATCAAGTACATTTATTTAGTTTTAAAAAAGTAGAAAGTGAAAACATTAATGAATTAATTAGAAAAGCTATTGATAATAGAGGTGTCACATTAATTGATAAAGAATTGGGAGTAAAAAAATTAGATATAAAAACAGCACTTAATTCAAGTAAAATTATCAATAAAGAAATTAGTGATGATACACGGTATATAGTTTTTTCAGGTTCTTTGACTGCTAAAGTTATTAGTGAGATTTATCAAGCAAACGGGGGGAAAGATTTAAATTTTGTTGTCAGAGATGCAACAAAAATTTTTATTAGTGAAAGAGAGTTAAATTTATTTTTGAAATTAGGAATTAAATTTAGTGTTTTAGATGAAATCAATCTTTTAGCAATTACTATTAATCCATACTCGCCTATGGGTTATAGTTTTAATGCTAAGGAATTTAAAGATGAAATGAATAGATATTTTAAAAATGTAATGATATATAATGTTCTAGAAAGTAGGTAAATAATGAAATTGAATGAATCAACTATAAAAACAATTGATTGTGATTTTGTTCATTCAAAGATTAAAGTTTTTTCTCCATATGGAAAAAAATTAAAGAAAGATTTAATACCATTTAATAGTAATCAAGTAAAAAATTTAGAAGATGAATATAATAGGATTGAAAAAATAATGTTTTCAATAAATAAAAATAAATATTCTTTTATTGAATTAAGAAATAAATTTAAAGACATTAAAAATTTAGAAAATACTTTTAAAAGGCTTGAGGATGATAAAACCTTAACTGTAACAGAATTTTTTGAAATCAAATGTTTTATTTATACTATTATAGATAGTATAAAAATACTTGATAAATTAAAATTAGATCTTGAAGAAAAATATATATTATATCGAACTGAAGAATTAGAGAATCTATTAGATCCAGATGGATATGAAATAAAATCTTTTTACATTTATGATACTTATTCTAAAGAACTTTCAAATATTAGAAATAATATTAAAGAGTTATCTATGAAAAAACAATTAAAATATAAAAAAATGTTAGAAGAAGTTAAGAATGATTATAGCCTCAAGATACTTAGAAATGGTGATTTAACTGTTGATAAAGATAATACTTTATTAATTGAGGCTATTAAGAATGATGATCGGTTTTATTATAAGAGTGAAACTTTTATGAATATAACCTTTATAGTTAAAGCTAATGAAGATTTAGATGAGATTAGTAAAAAACTTGAAGAGTTAAAATTATTAGAAGAAAAAGAAACTGAAGAAATACGAAAAAAATTATCTAAAGAAATGAAAAAACAATTAGATTATTTAATAAACATGAATAATAGAATTGGTTATTTAGATCTTTTAATTGCAAAGTCATATTTTTCTTTAGGATTTAAAGGCTCAAAACCTGTTTTAACAGATGATAAGAAAATTAAGATTATAGATGGAAGACATATTATTGTCGAAGAGAGCCTTAAAAAAAATGATGGTAAGTATATACCTGTGAGCGTTGACTTAACAAATGGAGTTTCTTTAATAACTGGTGCCAATATGGGTGGGAAAACTGTTTCATTAAAAATGGTTGGACTTCTTACATATATTGCTCAATTAGGATTATTTGTACCAGCAAAGAAATTTGAGTTTAAACCAGTTGATTTTATAATGACTTCGATTGGTGATTATCAAGATATTAAACAAGGTTTATCGACTTTCGGAGCAGAAGTGGAAGCTATTAAAGAGGCTATAATACTTAATGATAAATACGGTCTTTTATTAATTGATGAATTGGCAAGTGGTACAAATCCAAAAGAAGGGTTTGCTCTATCTAAGGCAATTATTGATT
Organism: Peptostreptococcaceae bacterium; assembly: GCA_027064135.1. Taxonomy (GTDB): domain Bacteria; phylum Bacillota; class Clostridia; order Peptostreptococcales; family Acidaminobacteraceae; genus HSG29. Next base: position 71,074 of record JAMOQG010000142.1, read on the forward strand.
ATTTTAAAACCGGAAATGGTATAACTATTATATCTACACATTTTGATGGATTAGTAGATAAGGATATTAAGCATTTTCAAGTAAAAGGATTAAAAGAAATTGATGAAAATAGTGATTTTAAAAACATGGAAAAATATATGGATTATAATCTAATAGAAGTAAGTACTTTTAAGGAAGTTCCTAAGGACGCAATAAATATTTCTAAATTAATGGGGCTAAATAAAAGCATTATAAAAAGTGCAGAAAATTATTTGAATAAAGGAAGTGAAAAAATTGGAAAGTAAACTTAATTTGGATATGAAACTTGTTGATAAAGCAAGAGGGCATGCTAAAGAAATTGCGGTTGATATTCAAAAATTTATTGATGTTCATACAACTGTTACAGTTGAAAGAACGGTACTAAGATTGTTAGGTGTTGATGGAATTGACGATATTGAAAGACCTATCCCTAATATAGTAGTTGATGAAATTAGAAACAATGGAGGACTTGATTTAGGTGTTTCATATTGGATTGGCAATGCAATGCTAGAATATGAAAATAAATCTCCTCAAGAAATTTCAGAAATGATTGTTAATGGTGAAATTAAAATAACTGAAATTAAACAGCATGATTATGAAGAAATAAGAACTAAAATATTTGAAGTTGCAAAACAATATATTGATAGAATAGATGCTAATAGAAATAAAAGAGAAGAATATCTTGCAAGACTAGGCGAAGGTGCAAAACCTTATTTATATGTTATAGTTGCTACTGGAAATATTTATGAAGATGTAATTCAAGCTAAAGCTGCAGCGATTCAAGGTGCAGATATTATAGCTGTAATTAGAACTACTGCACAAAGTTTACTTGACTATGTTCCATATGGAGCAACTACTGAAGGTTTTGGTGGAACTTTTGCAACACAAGAAAACTTTAAGATTATGAGAAAAGCCCTTGATGAAGTTGGAGAAGAAGTAGGGAGATATATTAGATTAGTAAATTATGCTTCTGGTTTATGTATGCCTGAGATAGCAGCAATGGGAGCACTTGAAAGATTAGATGTAATGCTTAATGATGCACTATATGGTATTTTGTTTAGAGATATAAATATGCAAAGAACATTAGTGGATCAATTTTTCTCAAGAGTAATTAATGGTTACTCAGGAGTAATTATTAATACTGGTGAGGATAATTATTTAACTACTTCTGATGCATACGAAGAAGCTCATACAGTACTTGCGTCTCAATTGATTAATGAGCAATTTGCCCTTCTTGCAAATTTACCAGAAGAGCAAATGGGATTAGGGCATGCTTTTGAAATGAATCCAACTCTTAAAGATGGATTTGTTTATGAATTAGCTCAAGCTCAAATGGCAAGAGAGATATTCCCTAAAGCACCTCTTAAATATATGCCTCCAACTAAATATATGACTGGAGATATTTTTAAAGGAAATGTACAAGATGCACTTTTCAATATGATTGCAGTATTAACTAAACAAGATATTCAGTTATTGGGTATGCCAACTGAAGCTATTCATACACCATTTTTACAAGATAGAAGTATTGCAATAGAAAACGCAAAATATATTTTCAACAATATGCGTAGTCTTGGAGACGATATAACTTATAAAGAAGGCGGAATTATACAGACTAGAGCAAAATCTGTTTTAGAAGAAGCCGAAAAAATGTTAATGAATATTAAAAATGAAGGACTTATGCAAACTATAGAGCAAGGTAAATTTGCAGGAATAAAAAGAGCTATGGATGGCGGAAAAGGTCTTGATGGCGTTGTGAAAAAAGACGGAAAATATTTCAATCCATTTATTGAATTAATGTTAGGTGGTGGAAACAATGAGTAATAGTGTAGATTTAACTAAAATAAAACCATATGGAGATACTTTAAATGACGGTGCAATGCAATTTAGTTTTACACTTCCTGTTCCATTTGGACCAGAGGCTGATGAAGCTGCAAAAATTCTTTTACAAAAAATGGGTATTAAAGATGCAAGTATTGTTCATTCTGAAGATCTTGGAATTGGATATACATTCTTTGTAGCATATGGTAAAACTACTTATGATGTTAATTATGAAGATATTGATGTACCAAAAGTAGATAATGAAGTAATGGATAAATACGGTGTAGAAGATTTTATTAATGAACATATAAAAAGAGAAGTTAAAATAATTGGAGCTTGCACAGGTACTGACGCGCATACTGTTGGTATTGATGCAATAATGAATATGAAAGGTTATGCAGGGCATTACGGACTTGAAAGATATAAAAAAGTTGAGACAATAAATATGGGTGCACAAGTACCAAATGAAGTTTTACTTGCAAAAGCAATTGAGGAAAATGTAGATGCAATAATTATTTCTCAAATTGTAACTCAGAAAGAAGTTCATATTAAAAATTTAACTAATTTTATTGAATTGGTGGAAGCTGAAGGCGTTAGAGATAAATTTATTTTAATTTGTGGTGGACCAAGAATTGGACACGAGTTAGCAAAAGAATTGGGATTTGATGCTGGTTTTGGAAGAGGTAGTTTTGCAGAAGATGTAGCATCTTTCGTTGTAAACCAAATTGTTGATAGAGATCTTATATAACAGAAGAGAGAAATAGCTTTTTATAAGCTATTTTTTTTACTTCAAAAAGAATAGATGTTTGATAAAAGAAAATTTGTTCTTGCGTGTTTTTGGATTTAGTGATATTCTGTAATTGTGGAAAAAGATTTTTGGGTATGCTATAAAGTAAATGTATGGTAGAATATCAGTATAAACATTTTAGGAGGAATTATGGATAACAGATTCGATAAGCTTTTCAATATGATGGAGAAAATGTATGTAGAGTTTTCGGGAAAATTTGATAAGATAGACGGCAGATTTGATAAGATGGATGACAGATTTGATAAGATGGA